>CAYUZC010000119.1:0-6400 GCA_964449525.1 uncultured Ruminiclostridium sp. | reverse complement strand
ATGGATGAAGACAAAATAAAATTCTTTGTGAATACTACGGACGAGAGTGCAGAAAAATATTTTGAAATAGTGAACAAAGAAAAGAATACCGATTTTGAGGTTAAGACATTTAGTATTCCGGATATAACAGCAAGACAATTATTTGAAACGTATCCGATACATAATTATTTACCCTTGGACACTGAATCGGCAAAGGCATTATCGGGCTATACGGTTTTTATTGCAGGGCTTGGTTCCATAGGGGTGGAGATATTAAGAAAAAGTATCTATCTGGGTCAATTTATTGGTGGCGATTATAAGGCAATAATAACTGACGGGGAAATGGCCAAAAAAAGAGGATTTCTTTTTAACAAATATCCGGGACTCAAGAATAACTATCAAATAGAAACTCATGAGGCAGTACCTGGGTCGGAGGAATTTTATGAAACACTGAAAAGTAATATAAATACAATAAATTATATAGTGGTAGCGTTGGATAATGATCAGCTCAATATAGAAGCCGCCATAGAGATTCAAAGACTGGTAAACAGAAGTCAGAATAAAAACCCCATAATTGCAGTACATATTACGAATAATGAGGATTATGAGCATTTGGAAAGGTCAATGCTACTGCCTGATGTCAGGTTTTTCGGAAGTTGCTCTGATATATTCACAGAAAACATCATTATAAATGAGACCATGGATAGTATGGCAAGAAAAATGAACACTCTTTTTAATAGCTTATATAATGTTGAGCCTGCCGATAACTGGAGAGATCTTGATGCGTTCACAAAGGAGTCAAATCGTTCGGCGGCTTCTAATATAGCTACAAAACTACAGCTTTTGAATCTTGAGATGAGGGAAAAAGCTGATGATAATAATAGATCAACTGTTAATCTTACGGAATATTTAACGGGGGAAAGGCTTGAAAATCTCTCAAAGCAAGAGCATTTACGCTGGAATGCATTTCATTTCGCATCCGGTTGGGTTACATGGCCTTTAAATCAGACCGGTGACGCAAATAAGGCAAAAGACATAATAAACAGACGTCATGCTTGTTTGACCTCATGGGATGAATTGGAGGAAATTACACTGAGATTTAGTCAGAAACCGTCCTATCAGCAGTTGGACCGCGAGCAGGTAAAAAATATTCCGATGATTATTGAACATGCAGGATATGAGGTTTATGAGAAAAATTAGCCTTATTACCTATACACAATAATAACCTTATGTTATATTATTATTGTTGAATTTATTAGATATGGAGGAATATTCAATGAAACACATCAGAACTATTAATAAATCTACCTTAAATAAGGAGATAAAAAAAGCTGGCTGCGGTGAATGCCAAACTTCTTGTCAATCGGCATGTAAAACATCATGCACAGTTGCAAATCAGAAGTGCGAGAGAAAGTAATGCCGTACCGGAATAAATAAGATGACTTATGTTGTGGAAGGGCTGTAAGGCCCTTCTTGTTGCGTTCTTTTGCCACAAATACTTATGGAGGAAATTTATGATACATGCCTATAAAATCCATGGAGAAAATATAGTTTTAGATGTTATGAGTGGTGCTGTTCATTTGCTTGACGACACTGCCTATGATGTTCTAGGCTGTTATAACACTGATGGAACCCTTAATCCAAATAAACTCAAAGAGCTTACTAAATATGATGAATCATCAATAAATGAAGCTCTAAAAGAGCTTGAATACTTAATTGAAAACAAGATGCTTTTTACCGAAGATCCTTATACTGAGATGCTACCTCTTTGGACAAAACAAACGGTAGTAAAAGCTCTGTGCTTACATATAGCCCATGATTGTAACTTAAGATGCACATACTGCTTTGCGGGTACCGGCGAGTATAGGGGACATCGTTCACTTATGAGTCTTGAGGTAGGAAAGAAAGCTATTGATTTTTTAATTGAAAACTCGGGCAATAGAAAAAATCTTGAAGTGGACTTTTTTGGGGGAGAGCCCCTGATGAATTTTGAGGTTGTCAAAGGTATTGTTGAATATGCAAGAGAACGGGAGAAGGAAGCTGATAAGAACTTTCGTTTTACTATCACTACAAACGTAATGCTTTTAGATGCAGATAAGCGTGCCTATATAAATGAAAACATGCATAATGTTGTTCTTAGTTTGGATGGCCGAAAAGAGGTCAATGATGCTGTTAGAAAACGTATTGATGGCACAGGGTCATATGACCGTATTCTTCCTTTGGCTAAAAAAATGGTAGAGGAAAGAGGCGGGCAACAATATTATGTTCGAGGAACGTTCACTCGCAATAATCTTGATTTCGGGGCTGATGTATTGCACATGGCTGATTTAGGATTTGACCAGATATCCATTGAGCCTGTAGTCGCAGCTAAGGATTCAGGGCTTGACATCAGAAATGAGGATTTAGAAGCAGTTTATAGAGAATATGAACATTTGGCAAAGGAATATGTTGAACGCCGAAAAAACGGACAATGGTTTAATTTCTTTCATTTCATGATAGATTTAGAAGGAGGACCATGTATAGCAAAGCGTATGAGAGGCTGCGGTTCCGGTACTGAATATCTGGCCGTATCTCCCGAGGGAGAGCTTTATCCCTGCCACCAGTTTGTTGGCCATAAAGAATTTAATCTGGGAAATATTTTTGATGGATTGAACGAAAACCCAATCAGAGAAGTTTTTAAGGAGACCAACGTATACACTAAACCCAAATGTGATTCCTGTTGGGCAAAATTTTACTGCAGTGGCGGATGCGCTGCCAATGCATGGCAATTTAATAAAGATATTAAAGTGCCATATGAAATAGGCTGCGAACTTGAAAAGAAAAGAGTTGAGTGCGCTCTGTGGATAAAAGCGCAGGAAAGTAATAAGTCATGATGTAAGAAAAGTTCCATCGTGGTAGTAGTGCAGTTTTCTGATATTGCTACAGATTTATGTAATTATTTATCGGTTATTGACTCATGAGAGAAATAAGACTTATAATACTAAAGAATGCCTAAATAGCCATAAAAAATAAAGAGAAGGAGGTAGCTCCACATGAATGATAACAGGACCTTTAAATTATTTGTAATTGTCCTTATCATAGCTATTATATGTATTCTTGCGTTTACAGGACTTGGCCCTGCCGACTCAAGAATAGTAAAAGGTGTAAATGAAATACGTACCGGTATAGATATCCGCGGAGGTATCAGTGCAATTCTTGAGCCCGTTTATCCTAATGGGTCTGAGGGACGCGATATTAAACAGGACTTGGAAAGTTCGCAAAGAATCATAGAGGACAGACTGGATGCGCAGGGTATTTATGATAAAAGTATAAATATTGACTCAACAAATAATCGATTGGTTATTGATATTCCTTGGGCTGCTAATGAAACCGAGTATGATCCGAGAAAAGCATTAAATGATCTGGGAAGTACAGGAGCTCTTACGTTCCAAGAAGTAAATAGTGAAGATTATTATACTGACCCCGCTGATCTTGTACCTACAGGAAGGATTGTATTAACCGGTGAAGACGTACAAACCGCATCAAGCTTTCAAGATCAAAATGGCCAGTATATGGTGCAATTAAAGCTTAAATCATCCGGGGTAGAGGCATTTTCAAAGGCAACGGGAGAAAACATAGGTAATAAAATAGCGATATTTATAGATGATATGTGTATATCAGCACCGAGAGTCGATTCACAGATTACATCGACTGAAGCTACTATATCGGGAAATTTTACCTTTGAATCTTCAAAAGCTTTAGCTGATAAAATCCGCTTCGGAGCACTTCCGACAAAATTAGTTCCTGTTAAAGTTGACTCCATCAGTGCTCAACTTGGGAAAGGTGCTTTAGATGTAGCGATAAAAGCAGGTATTGTTGCGTTTATATTAGCTTGCTTATATATGATTTTATACTATAGATTACCGGGATTAGTATCGGTAATAGCTTTGTCGGGATTATTGTCCCTTCAGATACTTACCCTCTCAAATTTAAATATCTCGCTAACCCTTCCCGGTATCGGAGGTATTATATTATCAATAGGAATGAGTATAGACGGCAATGTTGTTATCTTTGAAAGAATCAAAGAGGAGCTAAAAGAAGGTAAATCCTTGAGAGCTTCTATTGATTCAGGATTTAAGCGAGCTTTTGTGGCAATATTGGACTCTAATGTGACAACCATTATTACGGCTGTAGTGCTGTATATATTGGGTTCAGGTGCAGTAAGAGGTTTTGGTGTTACATTGTTCTTTGGAACCTTGTTTAGCTTCTTCTCGGCGGTTACTGCTTCAAAGATGATGCTTCAAGGTGCTTCTGCCTTTAGCTTTTCCAGAAATAAATGGCTTTTTGGCTTGAATGGAGGGAAGAAAATTGAAGAAGTATAATTTTGTTAAAAACAGAAAATATGCTTTTATGTTCAGTATTGCGCTATTCATTTTCTTCGGCATAATGTTAGTGGTTAATGGGATTACTCTTGATATTAATTTCAAGGGTGGTACACGAATAATGGTGGAGATGGTAGATGAAGTTAATCCCAATGAGGCTGCTAGTTTAATAAAGAATACTATCGGTAAGGAAGTATCTGCAAGTGTCATGGAAACATTTAGCGGTGATACTGAAAGTGAAAAAACTAAAATGCTTAGGCTCGATATTGTGGGAAATGAACCATTGACCCCTGAAGAAGAGGATAATGTCAAAGAAGCTATTAGTCAGAATTTTAAGGTTGTACTGAACAGTCCTAAAAACGAGAATGTAAGCATTACTCCAGTTGTAGGTAGAGAAGAGCTTAGTAAGGGTATTTTGGCGGTTGTAATCTCTGTTACTCTAATTTTGTTCTACGTGGCATGGAGATTTAGCATATTAAGCGGTTTTTCGGCAGCAATCTGTGCAATAATAGCTTTGTTCCATGATGTAGGGGTTATGTTTGGTATTTATATAACCTTAAAAATTCCTTTAAATGATATCTTTATAGCAACAGTTCTTACTGTAATAGGTTATTCAATGAATGATACAGTTATTATTTATGACAGGATTCGAGAGAACACAAGATTAATGCAAAAATCTAGTTTAGGCAATATTGTAAATGTCAGTATCCATCAATCCTTGTCACGTTCTATTAATACAATGATGACTACATTGATTTGTGTTGTGGTATTGCTGGTATTTTCATCGATTAATAGCATAGATTCACTCAAAGACTTTAGCTTTTCACTATTAATTGGTGTTATAACGGGTGTTTATTCAACAATATTTATTGCTTCGCCTCTTTGGCTCATATGGAAAGAGAAAAAACAAAAAGCGGCTTTGCAAAAAGCATAAAATTTTCAGGGCGGGTAATCCCGCCTTTTACCTATTTTTTATGTAATACTTGACTTTAGACTATGTATATGATAATATTTTTATTGCTTTGCAGGCGTTTTTTTTTATGCGAAAATTATTTTGGTTAGCATAGGAGTGTTCAAAATGAGAGTAAGAATTACCATGGCTTGTAGTGAGTGCAAGCAGAGAAATTACGATACAAAAAAGAATAAGAAAAATGATCCTGACAGACTTGAAATGAACAAGTACTGTAGGTTCTGTCGTAAGCACACAGCCCATAAGGAAACAAAATAAACTAGCGGGGAGTTGTACAAAATGACTGAGCAAAAAGTAAAATTCGGCCAACGCGCGGGCAGGTTTTTTAAGGAAATCCGTCTCGAGATGAAAAAGGTTATATGGCCAACAAAGCAGCAACTGATAAACAACACCCTGACAGTGTTTGCAGCTTGCTTGCTTATCGGATCGGTTATTTGGTTAGCAGATGCCGGCCTCGGTATTATATTCAGGGCTGTTTTCGGACAGTAAGAGTCTAAAAGGAGGGCGGGACCAAAAGTCTCCGCTTTAACATGTATGACAGATGATGCAAGATGGTATGTTGTTCATACTTATTCGGGTTATGAGAATAAGGTTAAGGCCAACATAGAAAAGATTGTTGAAAACAGAAAGATGCAGGACTATATTCTTGATGTTGTTGTTCCTATGGAAGAGCAGATTGAGATTAAAGACGGCAAAAAGAAAGCTACTCTTAAGAAGGTTTTTCCCGGCTATGTTCTTGTTAAGATGGTTATGTCTGACGATTCATGGTATGTAGTGAGGAATACCCGTGGAGTAACGGGGTTTGTCGGTCCTGGGTCTAAGCCTGTACCCTTATCGGATGACGAAGTTCGGATGATGGGTGTAGAGCAGGTAGAGACCGTTGTTGATTATGAAGTCGGTGATAGTGTCCGTGTCATTGAAGGACCGCTTGAAAGCTTCATAGGTACAGTTGAAGAAATAAGTATCGATAAGAAAAAAGTTCGTGTTATGGTTTCAATGTTTGGAAGAGAAACACCTGTAGAACTTGATTTTATTCAGATTATTAAGCTTTAATTTGATTCTTAAAGCAAGTACACAAAGTAGTATTTTG
>CAYUZC010000118.1:0-6410 GCA_964449525.1 uncultured Ruminiclostridium sp. | reverse complement strand
CGTCCTATCTCCGTCGCGCAGCCCTGTTCTTCGCCTAATACACCGGAAGGGCCTACTTTTAGAACGACCTCTGTTCCGTCAGGCTTTACAAAGGTGTCACCCTCTATTGCCATAGGTCTTTTAGTGTCGTCATATCTTAATACCATAGGTGACCTTGTTTCTTCTGTTGAAGGAATTACCACCTTAGCCCTTTCGCTTTTGTCCAGATATCTAATGATAAAGGCTGATGCCTGTGCTCTGTTCGCTTTGTCGCTTGCGGCAAAGCGTCCGTCAGTATATCCCGAGATTATTCCCGAGCCGTATACTAAGAGCGCATAAGGCTTGTATTTATCATCTATTTGGTTATAATCCTTTATAACTGATTCGAGAGGCTTGCACTTATCTAGGCTTAATGGATTGATTTCAAATTGGTTATATGCCCGTACAATGAGCTTTGCCATTTCACCTCTTGTAATAGGGTCTGAAAGATTTGCAAGAGTATATTCTCCCTGTGCCAATATACCTTTCTTTTCAGCTTTCTTAACATCCTTGGCCGCCCAGTGAATAAAGTCCGGAGTTATATCCTCCAGCCCTTCCAATCCGTACATGGCACGGATAAACATTTTTATGAACATCGCCTTGGTGACTGTTCCGGTTGGGTCCATTTTGTTGTCAAGAGAGCCATCCAGCGCACTTAAACCTACCAGCTTTACCATTACGCTAATAAACCAGGCATCTTTTCTAATGTCGGAGTATTTCTTAAGAACAGAGGTTTCCAAATTGTTATACATTTCAGTATCTATATCATGAATTGTTTTAATTTGATTTCTCAGACCGACAATTTCATCGGCCCTATTATCAGTTATAGCTGAAGATGTAGATAGCAAGGTTACAGAAAGAATTGCTAAAATCAAAAAAACAGAAATACTCATTTTCATAAGACAACTTCTCCTGTCAGAATTTATTTACTATAACAGAATAATAACATTTATAATATTTTGTGTCAATAAATGGAAGTTGGGCTGAGATAGAGGGTTGTTTTCCTCAAAAACATGTATTTTTTAACGAAATATATATTATGTAATAAAGTATTTGCGCACTTTATATTGCTCTTTGTTTGTTTTTTGTATATAATATACTTTATTAAAATTAAGTAGGTGGACCATGGAAAAATTAACGATTTCTGTGCCGGCAAAAATCAACATTTCCATTAATGTTAAAAACAAGCTGGCGAGTGGCTATCATTCTGTAGAGATGATAATGCAGACCATAAACCTTTTTGATACTATTACTGTTGAGAAGGCTCCAAGTGGTATTTGTATTCAATGTGAAAATCCCGGAATACCAAGCAATCAGGAAAACATCGCATGGAAAGCTACTGAAATGTTCTTTACTAAATGCCCACATAAGGAAGGCGCAAAAATAACAATTAAAAAGAATATCCCTATATCGTCAGGATTAGGTGGAGGAAGCTCTGATGCCGCAGGGGTGTTAAAGGCATTAAACACTCTATATGGCAATTGTCTGACTGATATGCAACTTATTCGGCTTACAAGACAATTAGGATCAGATGTTAGCTTTTTTTTATCGGGCGGCACACAATATGCCAAAGGTAAAGGGGATGAGATTACAAAGCTTCCTGACCTGGATGGTATACATGTATTGTTGGTGAATCCGGGCTTCCCGGTGTCAACTCAATGGGTTTATGAAAATCTGGATTTAAACAACTTGGGTGAGCGTCCGAATATTTCTAAGCTTATTGGCGCTATAGAAGCAATGGACATAAATTTTATTGCCACGAATATGAGAAATGTGTTGGAGAGCGTTACACTTGAAAAATATCCTGAGATAAAGGCAATAATGGAAAAGCTTACGGAGCTTGGTGCTTTAGGTAGTCGAATGAGCGGAAGCGGGCCGACAGTATTCGGGATATTTCCTGATAACGCCTCGGCAGAAGTGGCTAAAGAAGAGTTCTTAAAGCAATATAAAGATGTTTATCATACTATAACAATTGGGAGATGGGAATAATGGTAAAAGTACCAAAATTAAAAGTAGATAGTTATCAGCCTCTAAGGGACGTAATTTTTGAAACACTACGTAAAGCTATAGTAAGTGGGGACATTAAGCCAGGAGAACGCCTGATGGAGGTCTCTTTAGCCGATCAGATGGGTGTATCGAGAACCCCTGTAAGGGAAGCTATACGAAGGCTTGAGGCCGAAGGCCTTGTTACTATGATTCCAAGAAAGGGAACCCATGTTTCAGAGCTGTCTGTAAAGGATATTATGGACGTTTTAGAGGTTCGTGCCGTACTTGATAAGCTGGCTACAGATTTAGCCTCAAAGCGGATACAATCGGCACAATTAAAAGCACTGGAATCTGTTCACAAGCAATATATTGCCTCTGTTGAAAAGGATAATGTGGAGGGAGCCATAAAAAAAGATGTCGAGTTCCACGACATTATCTATGCTGCTTCGGGAAACCCCAGACTTGTTACTGTCGCAGCCTCTTTGCGTGAACATATATATAGATTCAGAGTAATGTACATGAGTGGCAACCTTATTGCCGAAAATGTTTTAAACGAGCATAATGAAATACTGCAAGCCCTTAGAGAGGCTCAGAATAATGTTGCATCGAATCTTGCAGAAAAACACATAAGAAATCAAATGGAAACCATAATAAAGACAGTTACTGAGGATAACCGCAGGGGTGAATAAATGCTTTTTAATTCCTTAGAGTTTCTTTTATTTTTTCCGGTAGTGACCTTATTGTATTTTTTGATGCCGACTTTAAGGGTCAGAAATATTTTAATGCTTTTTGCCAGCTACTATTTTTACATGCAGTATAAGCCGGAGTATGGCCTTTTGATGCTGTTTTCAACTCTTGTCAATTATTTTGCGACTCTCCTTATGGTAAAGGCAAAACGCAAGGCAGGAAAGCAGCTGTGGTTGGCAGTAAGCGTTTTGGGAACTTTGGGAGTACTGTTTTTCTTTAAGTATTTCAACTTTTTTAATATAAACGTGGCCCATTTATTATCCTTTTTTAACGTTTCATATCAACCTCTCAGCTTTAATATCCTGCTCCCTGTAGGAATATCCTTTTATACGTTTCAGGCGTTAAGCTATTCTATTGACGTATACCGGGGAGAGCTTCAGGAAGAACGAGATTTTTTTGATTTTGCCCTTTATGTGTCATTTTTCCCTCAACTTGTGGCCGGTCCGATTGAGCGGTCAACAAACCTTCTTCACCAGTTTAAGATTTATCATGAGTTTGATGCAAAAAGAGTATCCTCCGGGCTAAGGCTTATGGTATGGGGGTTTTTCAAAAAGATTGTAATCGCCGACAGGCTGGCTGTCATAGTGGATACTGTCTATAACAATCCTTCCGGATATAACGGAATATATTATATTATCGCCACAGTTGCCTTTGCAATCCAGATTTACTGCGACTTTTCGGGTTATTCGGATATTGCTATAGGAAGTGCCCGAATCATGGGCTTTGGCCTAATGAAAAACTTTGAGCGTCCTTATTTTTCAAAGAGTGTTACAGAATTCTGGAGACGTTGGCATATATCGTTGTCCACCTGGTTTAGAGATTATTTGTATTTTCCTTTGGGCGGAAGCAAAAAAGGCTATTTGCGAACCCTTTTAAATCTTTTTATAATATTCGTGGTAAGCGGTCTTTGGCACGGAGCAAGCTGGACTTTTATAATTTGGGGCGCATTGAACGGTGCGGCTATTGTTATAGAGAAAATATTGGGGGTAGGCAAAAGAGCCGGAAAAAGAGAATACATGGAACGAAAGGCGCTGGAAAACCGACAAAAGCCGGTTTTGCTTCGTTTTGCGAAGAGCATTTTGGGGGTCATCCCTATGATTTTGACCTTTGCTTTTACTTGTTTTACTTGGATATTCTTCAGGGCAAGAACACTGGGTGAGGCTTTTTACATGCTTCCGCGCTTTTTACAAGGAATAGAAACCTTTGAGCTTAATAAGTTATTTAGCACCAGAATAGTACTTGGATTGGATTATTGGGAGTTTTTCACGGTAATAGGTGCAGTAATAATTTTGATTTGCATAGAGCTTTTCCAGGGAGTGGCAAGCCCAAGTCGCATTCTTTCGAAGATGCCTTCGCCTGTGAGACTAGCGATATACGCGTTTTCCTTGTCGTTAGTCATTTGGTTTGCCTGGACAGAAACCCAGACATTTATTTACTTTGCGTTTTAAAGAGGTAACAGCTATGGCCGGAAAAAGAAAAAAACCGAATAAGGCAAAAGAGCTTGCGGCATTTTTAGCTAAAGGGCTTATTGTATTAATTCTGGCCCTTTTGCCGGGTGTTTTTGTTATGCTGAAATTCGATCCATACCTCTTTTTAGGGACTCAGCCAAAGCCCTACCTCTATATTCATAATGAGCGATTTCAAATTCCGGGCATGGCGCGCCATGAGGATTATAACCTAGCTGTTATAGGCACCTCCATGATTGAAAACTTCTCAGACAGCTATCTTAGCGAAAAATTTGATACCAAAGCCCTTCGGCTTCCGATAAATGCATCGTACATCACCGAGCAAATCAAGGTTTTGGACATAGCAAAGAAATACCAAGATGTAAATACAATTCTTTGGGCTATTGACTATCGAACCGTGGATATCAACGTGGGAAATGTTTATGAAAAGAACGTAAAATTTCCAGGTTATATGTATGATGAGAAGCTGATAAATGACTGGAAATACATTATAAATCACAATAATTTCTTTTTAGCCCTTAAGCAGTTCCAAATGAGGAAGACCGGAGTAAATCCTTTTGATCAAATGATTACAGATCGGGAAACATTAAACACTTGGACGTGGAAGGGTACAAACAGAAGCCTTATTATTCAGGATTACAAGGAGATTTACGAGGGCAAGAAGAGCCTTGAGGACAAGATTAACAATCTACCTCTTGAGGTAACGAAGAACACTATCGATAAGACTCTTATAGAAGCAATAAAACGTTATCCCGACACCAAGTTCAAGCTATTTTTCGCTCCAAAATCAATACTTTGGTTTAAACTCCTTGACCAGAGAGGAATTCTTGAAAAGAAGCTGGACACCCTTACCTATGTGGTGGATAAGGCCTCAGCCTACCCGAATGTAGAAATATACAATTTCCAGAATGTTTTTGAGCTTACCGAGAATCTGGATCTTTATCTGGATATAACCCATTTTAATAAAACGGGAAATATATATATGGCCGATGCTATGGCCGAAAAGCGACATTTAACTGATCCCGAAAGCTTTAGGAAAGACTGCGACGAGCTTATTACAAGAGTCCGCACAGATGAAATCGACAAGCTTGCCGCCGAATCTCTCAAATGATATGCTTTTAAAGAATAAAAGCTGTTTTCCGGAGGCCGATATGGAGAGTAAAAAGTTGAATAGGAAGACCTTAATATTTTTAAGCCTGATATTCATTTTGGCCTTGGGTCTAAGGATGAGGGTCTTCACAAAACAGATGAATGTTATGAACTTAAGCTATGATCCAAAAAACTACTGGATTATGTCTCATCAGATAGTTGATGATGGTATTTACGGCTATGCCTATGATATTCCATCAGGTATATCCAATGCCCGTGTCATGCCCGGGTACCCTCTTTTTCTTGCCGCCGTATATAAGATTTTAGGTGATAAATTTCTTCAGATTACCGCCGTCAGGCTACTGCAGGTTATACTAAGCAGTCTATCGGTACTACTGGGTTTTTTATTTGTAAAAAAAGCGTTTAAAAAAGATTCAGCCGCACTTTTAACGGCCCTTTTTATGGCGATATATCCAACCTATGTGCTTTCAACCGTAATGCTTCTTACCGAGACTCTTGCCTTGTTTACAATGCTTTTATATTTTTGCTTGTCCTTATTTGCCTTTGAATCGGGTAAAAAAGCTATCAATTTAATAACAGGTATAGCTTTTGGTGTGCATTTGATGATAAGGCCGGCATTACTGCCCCTTTTTATATTTCCGTTTATTTTCGCGCTGATTTCTAAAAGATCCTTCACTACACGTTGTTCCGTTCAGGATGACGGCAAGGTTTGTCAATCTGAGCATAGCGAAGAATCTTCCCTGTCAGCCATAAGACAAAAGAACCGTCCCCTTGTCTCAATGTTTCTTTTTCAACTTATAGGTGTTGTTCTTATTATGGCACCATGGTGGATTAGAAATATTGTTACTCTTGGCGCTTTTATTCTGACAGCCGAAGGTTCGGGGAATCCATTTTTGGCAGGGACATATCCATATTTTCAAGATTATATGTTAGATGTTACAGATGAAATACGGGGTAATAATGACAGCCAAATGGCATTCGGCATAAAAAGGCTTATTGATGGGCTGAAAACCAACTTTTGGCTTTACATTAAATGGTATACCATAGGAAAAACCGCGCATATATTTAATGAGCCTTATCTTA
>CAYUZC010000117.1:1269-6423 GCA_964449525.1 uncultured Ruminiclostridium sp. | reverse complement strand
AAAATAAAGGAAAGATGCGGGAAATATAGAAATTGATAATTAATAGAGAATCAGAGGTGAAGCAGATGGATGTACGATTTAAAAAGGACGGTATTGCACTTATCGTAGGAATTGAGGGAGAAATTGATCATCACACGTCACGGATACTGAAAGAGAGAATTGATAGTAAATTTATTATTGAGCCTGTAAAAGATATGATAATAGATTTATCACGTGTAACCTTCATGGATAGCGCAGGTATTGGATTGATTTTGGGAAGAATGAAAAGAGTTGCAAGTGTAGGAGGTAAAATGAGTATAAAAAGCCCAAAGCCGGAAATTTACAAAATGTTAAAAATGTCTAATGTAGATAATTTGATTAAATAAAGATACAGGGAATAAGATAAAAAGTCTTAGTATTGAGAGGTTATTAATTATGCAACCAGTAAATAAAATGAAAACGGAATTTTGCAGTAAATCTGTTAACGAGGGTTTTGCACGTGTTGTTGCAGCTTCATTCGTTGCTCAGGCAGACCCTTCAATAGATATTCTTGCAGATATACGGACAGCTGTGTCTGAGGCTGTAACAAACGCAATAATTCATGGTTATGATGAAAAGGAAGGCCTTATAACAATGGAGTGCATCCTTTATAAAGATCATGTAGAAATAACTATAGAAGATTTCGGCAAGGGTATTGATGATATTGAAAAGGCCAAAACACCTCTTTACACATCCCGGCCCGAATTGGAACGTTCGGGAATGGGATTCACTGTCATGGAAACTTTCATGGATAGTCTGGAAGTAAAGTCTGTACCGGGTAAAGGTACAAAAATACATATGACAAAACAGTTAGAGTATAGGTAGGCTTTTATATGAATAATACTGATCACGAGTCGTCTTTGGATTTAATCAAAAGAGCTCAGAATGGCGATGTTAATGCGCGAAATACCCTTATAGACAAAAATACGGGTCTGGTTTGGAGTGTAGTACGAAGATTCAGAAATCGAAATGTTGAAACCGAGGATCTATTTCAAATAGGATGTATCGGGCTTATTAAGGCTGTAGACAAATTTGATTTGTCCTTTAATGTGCAGTTTTCAACTTATGCTGTCCCGATGATTCTAGGAGAAATTCGTCGTTTTTTTAGGGATGACGGATTTATTAAGGTCAGTAGAAGTCTCAAAGAATTGTCTATTAAAGCCAGAGACATAAGCGAAAAGCTTGAGCAGGAAAAGGGGAGGCCACCCAGTATAAAAGAGCTGGCCGCAGCTCTTAATGAGGAGCCTGAAAATATAATACATGCTATGGAGGCTTCAAGGGCGCCTGAATCATTGTTTCGGGAATATGAAGATGAGGAAGGCTCAGAAAGTCGTTTAATAGACAGGATTATTACGCAGGATAATGACAAAGAATCGGATACAGTTGAAAGAATATCACTATACAGCGCGCTAAAGCAGCTTCCAAATCGTGAAAAGGATCTTATTTGGATGCGCTATTATTCCGGCCAAACGCAGCAGAGTGTTGCTCAAAAGCTTGGTATTTCACAAGTACAGGTGTCACGGCTGGAGAAAAAAATATTGGAAATTTTAAAAGGCATGTTAAAATAGGCCCATATACTATTTAATTTTTCTTGCTTCAAGATAGAAACGCTTTTCAGAAGCTTCTCCCATAGAAAATGTTTTTCTGGGAAGAGCTCCGTCAAGTATTACAGTTTTAAAAAGCTCGTTTTTATCCATGTTTGAAAGGAAGAAACCGATGTTTCCGGGCTGTTTACCTAGTTTTTCAGTAACATCCTCTCCGTGGACATAGTCAATGCTTATCTGAGAATTATTCTTTAAATAATCATCCAAAAAGCTCTGAAGTGTTCCTACATCAAGATTATAAATAGGGTTTTCTACTATTAGATAACCACATTTCTCAGAGTTAACAAATTTTATAGCATGACCTGATTTAGAGACCTTTTCAGCATCAAATACAACATGTGCATTACAGCCCATTTTTTTATAATATGTAATAAATGAATCTATTAAATTGTTGGAGTCAACATTGAATACTACACGATGAATGGGCTCAAATACAAGACCGCTATCATGCACGTTGACAATCTCAACAAGGGCATAACGGGCAGGATGATTAGCGATTTCTTCAGGGCTTGATGTCTTTTTGATGTTTTCCCAGCAAGCTTTAGCTGTTGCAAGGGAATGGTTTCCGTCACCTACGGCAAATAAGAGTACATCGTAATCATTATCAAGATTATAACGCGATTTAAAGTTTTCTTTATCGGCAAGCTTATAAAGAGCGTTTGCTGCATCTTCAATGAAACTCTCTTCACATACCTTCCAACCTTTTATGCTACCGCTTTGTTTCATAAGATCAAAAGAATAGACTTGTGTTAACGTGTCTGATTTTTCAACAAGAGGTTCTATTACTGTTTTGTCGGCATCATCAATAAGAACCATGATATGTGGTGATTCCAGCTGAGCATTTTCACGAATACGAATACGAGGAGGAAGACGGTCAAGTATTGTTCCCTCTGTAGCACGAATAAGACTTTGAGAACCTTTGCTGAAATCATAGCGCTCCAAGTCTAGTGCTAACATTAATCCATGCCTTTTTAAACCGCTCTTAAAGGTTCTCTCAACAAGTATCATTGAGTTATTATGTTCACACAATAAGTTGTTATTAAGATATGTTGTCATGCTGTCATTAATGTTCTTGATTCTTAATGTTTTTTGTTCTTCTGATTCACTCTCAAGATAGGCTTCGGGAAAAATTAATCTGAGAGTGGAAGGATTATCTTCTACAAAAGCGTCTACATCCTTCCAATATTCGGGCTCCGACGTATATTGGTCACAAGCTACAACAGACCAGCGCTGCATATCGATATCTTTTTCAGGTAACAATACAGATGAAATATTAATACCTAAATTATTTTTCATTTTTTCAATCAAACTTGTTTTAATCATAAAAATTCTCCATTCTACGTCTAATGCTGGCTACAGAAAAAATGATGATTATTTTAACGTCAGCCTCATTAAGGTTTATCATGGTTAATTTTAGAGCAACACAATATAACTGTCAAACACTTCATGCATTCAATTCGAATATTTTGAAATAATAAAGATAAAGAAAAATAATAAGTATTTTTACAGGAGGTAATTTAAATGAAAATGGGTTTTAGTGGTGGTATCATTATGGGAGCCATGATAGGTGCGGCATTTTCGTTAATGGCGGAAGAAAATTTCAGAATGGATCGCTCATTTAGGACCATGAAACGAACCGGAAGAAATATAGGACGATGTGCCGGAAGAGCATATATGGCTATGAGACATATGATTTAAAGTAGAGTATGGACAGCGGATCGCTAAATCATTGCAGGATACTGGAAGTCTGTATAAAGTGCAGTAAAATCATCAATTGGGGAGAAAAGCAAAAAGCCTCCCCTTTTTTAACGTATTAAAATAACCACTTCCTATAGCGTGTTCAGCTTCTTTAAAGCAAGATTCTTTCCGTTTAAGAATTAATTCAGACTTGCTTGACGCATATAACTCGGTTTGGGTATACTTATCTATGTTATTAAAAGTTAAAGTGTGTGATGACTATTAAATATATATATTAAGAATCTTACTTAAAGAGAGGTCGGAAGTTTTATATGCAAAAGTACGGATTGAATGAATTAAGAGAAATGTATTTATCCTTTTTTGAAAGTAAGGATCATATACGATTGCCAAGTTTTTCACTGGTTCCGCAAAATGATCCTAGTCTTTTATTAATCAACGCGGGTATGACTCCCTTAAAACCATATTTTACAGGTCGTGAGGTTCCTCCGGGGAAACGTGTTACCACTTGTCAGAAATGTATTCGTACACCTGATATTGAGAACGTGGGGAAGACAGCACGTCATGGTACATTCTTTGAGATGCTCGGAAACTTCTCTTTTGGCGACTATTTTAAAAAGCAAGCTATTCCATGGGCTTGGGAGTTTATGACCAAGGTTCTTGAGATACCTGAAGACAGGCTCTATGTTTCTATTTATGAAGAGGATGATGAGGCTTTTGACATTTGGAACAAGGATGTTGGGCTATCACCGGACAGAATTTTCCGTATGGGTAAAGAGGATAATTTCTGGGAGCATGGTACTGGTCCTTGCGGCCCTTGTTCTGAGATATATTTTGACAGGGGTGCAGATAAAGGCTGTGGCGAACCCGATTGTAAGGTGGGTTGTGAATGCGACCGATTTATCGAGGTGTGGAATAACGTATTTACCCAGTTTGATAAGCAGGCAGATGGCACATATCTTGAGCTTGCAAGCAAAAATATAGATACTGGTATGGGGCTAGAGCGCTTGGCTTGTGTAATGCAGGATGTAGATAATATATTTGAGGTTGATGCAATCCGGGCTATTTTAGACCATGTCTGCCGTATCACTAATGTATCCTATGGTAAAGATTATAAAAAGGATGTTTCCATCCGTGTTATAACAGACCATACCCGAAGTGTGACCATGATGGTTTCCGACGGCATACTTCCTTCAAACGAAGGCCGCGGATATGTATTGAGAAGGCTATTAAGAAGGGCTGCCCGGCACGGAAGACTCCTCGGAATAAATCGCAAGTTTTTGTCTGAAATAGTTGATACGGTAATAGATTGCTTTGGCAAAGCTTATCCCAATCTTGTTGAAAAACAGGATTATATTAAAAAAGTTATAAGCTTAGAGGAAGAACGCTTTTATACAACTGTGGATCAGGGAATGATTATACTTGAGGATTATTTGAAGCAAGTACGAGAGAGCGGGTCCAATCAATTAACCGGTGAAATGGTATTTAAGCTTCATGATACCTTTGGATTTCCAATGGATTTAACCAGAGAAATTGCATCAGAGAATAGTCTTTCCATAGATGAAGCAGGCTTCCAAAATGAGATGAAGATTCAAAAAAATAAGGCAAGAGAAGCCCATAAGAGCAAAGAAGGTTCGGCATGGGAAAAAGATCTGTTTGCCAACACCGATAAAACTGCAACAACACAGTTTACCGGCTACGAACAGAATTCGGGAGAAGCTATAGTTCAATTTATTATTTTAAATGAAGAATTAGCCGAAAGTGCCCAACAGGACGATGAAATAACAATGGTTTTGGATAAAACTCCTTTCTATGGAGAAAGCGGTGGCCAGACCGG
>CAYUZC010000117.1:0-1169 GCA_964449525.1 uncultured Ruminiclostridium sp. | reverse complement strand
GGATCAATGGTAAACCCTGAAAGACTAAGATTTGACTTTACTCATTTTTCGGCCATGACTCAAGATCAGATTGAGGCTGTAGAAAATGAAGTTAATGAAAAAATATTAGATAATTTGTGTGTAAGTACAAATGTTATGAACGCTGACGAAGCTAAAAAATCAGGAGCCACTGCACTTTTTGATGAAAAATACGGTGATGTAGTAAGAGTTGTATCTGCAGGTGATTACAGCAAGGAATTATGTGGTGGCACACATTTATCCTCTACCGGAGAAGCCGGATTGATTAAAATACTAAGCGAAAGCGGGATTTCGGCAGGAGTTAGAAGAATAGAAGCTTTGACAGGTTTTAATGCGATTAATTATTACAAAGAAAAAGAGAATCTATTAAAGCATGCATCTGATGCAGCGAAGTCTTCTGTTGACGACCTTGTTAAAAAGATTGAAAACCTTTTTGATGAAATTAAGACCTCAAAAAAAGAGCTTGAGGATATTAACTCTAAGATGGTAAATAGTTCTCTTGATAGTTTTATCTTAAACGGTAAGACAGTAAAAGGTATGAAAATTGTTGCAGCAAAACTAAAAGGTCTTGATATGAATGCGCTCAGGAATGCATCTGATACGCTGAAGAATAAAATTGGTTCAGGTGTTGTAATTTTAGTTGCTGAAAAAGATGATAAGGTTAACCTGATTGTATCGGCAACAAAAGCTGCTGTAGATGCCGGTATCCATTGTGGTAATATTATTAAGGAAGCTGCTGTTGCATGTGGTGGCGGCGGTGGTGGCCGACCTGACATGGCTCAGGCTGGAGGCAAGGACCCATCATGCATAGATAAGGCACTTGAGATAGCCAAAGAAAAAGCTGTTGAAATGTTAGGATAGGGAGTTGATTTAATGGATAACTGTCTTTTTTGTCGTATTATAAAAGGCGAGATACCCTCAATAAAGGTTTATGAAGATGAATATGTTTATGCTTTCAAGGATATTAATCCGGCGACACCGATACATGTTCTTGTTGTTCCGAAGGTTCATATTGAGAGTCTGGAGGCATTGAATGATGAAAATATTGAAAATGTAATGCATATTCATCGCGGAATAAAAAAAGTTACCGAGATTACCGGAATAAATAAAGATGGATACAGAGTAATAGTTAATTGTGGAGAAGGCGCTGG
>CAYUZC010000116.1:0-6457 GCA_964449525.1 uncultured Ruminiclostridium sp. | reverse complement strand
GTGGGATTAGTGGCAAGAGCACGGGCTATTTCTAAGTGGCGCTGTTCACCATAAGGAAGATTTCTCGCAAACTCATCTTTTTTATGATCAAGCTTTAAAATTTTGAGTAATTCCATTGTCTCTTTAATAAGTTCAGCTTCCTCTCTATTATAAGAGGGCAGATGGAAGAAGCTCGTAATCAAGCCATATTTAAGGTTTTTATGCATGGCGATACGAACATTGTCAAGAACAGTCAAATCTTTAAACAATCGTATATTCTGAAATGTTCTGGCCAAACCATTTTTACAGATGGTATAAGGCTTTAAACCTCCCAAGGATTTACTTGTTCCATTAATATTAAGCGAAATAGTCCCTGATGAGGGTACATACACCCCCGTTAACAGATTGAACAATGTAGTTTTACCGGCACCGTTTGGGCCAATTAAACCAACCAATTCGCCCTCGTTGATTTCCATATTGACATTTGAAACTGCGGTTAAGCCACCAAAGGATTTAGTTAGCTTTTTTACATTCAAAATTGACATTCTAAACCCTCTCTTTCTTCGATTTAAAACTATTACCAAGCTTACTGAAAGTTGAAAGGGAAAGCTCTTTTGAGCCCATTAAGCCTTGTGGCCTGAATATCATAATAACAACCAACAACAGAGAGTAGAGTATCATCTGTATATTGGCAAAGGCTTGTAAATAAGTAGTTACAACCGCTAATAAAATTGCAGCTATAATTGACCCGGATATGCTACCTAATCCGCCTAATACTACTATTACCAGTATATCAATGGATTTAGAAAAACCAAAGATTTTTGGATCTATAAAATTGAAGGTGGAAGCATAAAGGGCACCGGCGATTCCGGCAAAGAATGCGCCAATTGTAAATGCGATAACTTTATATTTTGTAGAATTAATTCCCATGGCTTCGGCGGCTATTTCATCTTCTCTTATAGAGATACATGCACGACCGTGAGAGGAGTTTATAAAGTTTGAAATAATGAGGATTGTGCCTGCAGTGTACAAGAACAACCATCTCCAGTTAATAAACTGTGGAATATCCTGTAAACCTGCTGCCCCGTTTGTAATGCTATCCATATTAAGAAATACAATACGGATTATCTCTGCCATGCCCAAAGTGGCTATTGCAAGGTAATCACCTCTAAGACGTAGGGTGGGCAAGCCAACAAGAACTCCTACGGTAGCTGCGACAAGGGCACCAGCAAGGACACCAATAATAAAACCCGGAATGGTCGGGATTCTTAATGTAATGATGGCACACACATATGCTCCTATTGACATGAATCCTGCATGTCCCAACGAAAACTGTCCGGTAAAACCGGTAATAAGGTTAAGGCTTACTGCAAGAATTATATTAATGCAAATAGTCGCCAAAGTAGTTTGTAAATAACTATTAATAATATTAAGTGATATTAACAACTGAATAATAACGAAGGTTAATATAAGTGAAACAAGCGTCCTTATCCAATTGGTTTTAAATAATTTTTTCAACTTAAATTACACCTTCTCTCTTGAATTTTTGCCTAATAATCCGGTGGGCTTTATTATTAAAACAAGAATCAGGATAGCAAATACAACACCGTCTCTGTACATGGAATTGCCATATCCTGATACTAAAACTTCAACTATACCAATAAAATAACCACCTATCATGGCACCGGGGATTATCCCTATGCCACCGAAAACAGCGGCGATAAAAGCTTTAATGCCCGGAAGCATACCCATAAGCGGGTTTATTGAATTATAATAGATTCCGACTAAAACACCCGCTGCTCCGGCTAGAGCTGAACCCAAAGCGAATGTGAAGGAGATGGTTGTATTAACATTTATACCCATCAACTCGGCAGCATCGCTATCAAGGGACACTGCGCGCATTGCTTTACCGATTCTAGTTTTCTTTACAATAAACTGAAGTAAAACCATAAGGACTACTGTTATTCCGACAATCATTATCTGTTGCATAGAAATACTAATACCCCCAAGCATAAATGACTCTGTAAGAATTCCGGTCAATGGGGGATAGGATCTTACATTTGCACCTGTAATAGCCATTGTTACATATTCGATTAAGAGAGATACACCAATAGCAGTAATTAATACGGCAATTCTGGTGGCATTTCTCAAAGGTTTATAGGCCACCTTTTCTATGACAACGCCAATAATCATGCAAAAAAACATAGATATCAATAGGGATGGTATAAAACCAAGTTTAAGTGTTGTCATGGAAAAATAGCCTACAAAAGCGCCCAGCATGTATACATCACTATGAGCAAAGTTTATTAGTTTAATAATACCATATACCATGGTATAGCCTAGAGCGATAAGTGCATATATACTTCCAAGGGATATTCCGTTAATGATTTGCTGAAATAGCTGTTCCAAATGTTTCCCCTTCCTTCAATAAGTCAGTTTTTTCTTTAATTAGACTATATTTTGACAGGGCTGTTTCTGCTGTTGAAAAATATGTATAAGTGGGGACAGTGTTGACCCCACTTATAACAAATGATGTTACTATAATTAATTGTACTATAATTTAATCCTATTGGGCAACCCTTTCACTGGTAGCGTGGACCCCATTTTCAATACCTACAACAACAACAGCTTTAATAGGGTTATGATTTTCATCCATGCTGAAGGAACCGGTAATACCTACAAAGTCCTTAGTAGAAGCCAATGCATCCTTAATGGCTGCTGTATCAGTGCTTCCGGCACGTTTGATGCCATCTGCTAAAAACATAGCGAGATCATAACCAAGGGCAGCAAATTGATCGGGTTCTTTACCATGTTTTGTTTTAAAGTTCTGAATAAAACCCGTAACGGAAGGATCTTTATCAAGTGACGAAAAATGGCTTGAGAAAAAGACATTATTTAAAGCATCTGCACCAGCAAGCTCAGTGAGTTCGGGAGCGCCGAAGCCGTCAGCACCAAGAATAGGTGTGTTGATTCCCTGATTACGTGCCTGTTTAATGATAAGACCTGCTTCATTATAATAGCCCGGAATGAAGATAACATCGAAATCATTCCCTTTAATCTTTGTAATAATAGCGTTAAAATCAGTATCGCCGGCTACAAAGGCTTCTGTAGCAACGACTTGGCCACCACCTGCCTCAAATGTAGTTGTAAAGTTTGCGGCAAGCCCTTTTGCATAGTCGCTTGAGTTATCCATGATAACAACAGCCTTGGTTGCAGACATATTATTAAGAGCATAGTTTGCCATAGCGGTTCCTTGATATGAATCACTGAAGCAAATGCGGAAAGCATATTCTTTGACGCCGTTAGCATCTACAGTAACATCGTCTGCAGTAGCTGATCCTGACGCAACGACAACTTTATTTTTATTGGCTTCAGGAATTGTTGCTTTAAATGCGCCTGATGTTGCAGGACCAAGTACAGCGACAACCTTGTCTTGGGTCATAAGCTTGGTTGCAAGTGTAGTTGCTTGTGACTTATCAGATTTATTGTCATATTTGACTGCATTAATCTTTTTTCCGTTAATCCCGCCTGCAGCGTTGATTTCATCAATTGCAAGCTCAATACCATCTACCGATGCCTGACCATAAGAAGCAACTTCCCCGGTAAGCTCGTAATTAATACCGATTTTTATCTCGTTGGCGTTTGTTGAGCCTCCGCAACCTGAGATAAGTGTCATTGTAAGCGCAACAAGTAGTATAATGCTTAAAGTTCTTTTCATTTTATTCTCTCCTCGCTTTTATATTTTTAGTATATAGAATTCCCTTTTCGGAAATATCTTAACGTTTATTGTAAAAAAAAGCCTTATCTCTTCATTTATAAAGAGACAAAACTTCATCGTTCTGCGGTACCACTCTTAATTGCTGTAAAAACAGCCTCTCATTTACATGGGGAAATACTTTCAACACAAAAAGCTTTCCACTATGTAGACACTTTAACGGTTGTCAACCGATCAGGCTTACATGACAATTCTATTGATTGTTACCAATCAAACAACCGAGAGGTTGATAATTTGGCTTTTTCAGCCTGACAGCTCCCGGGCGATTATTCACACAGAACATTACCTTATCTCTCAGCAAATGATAAGCTCTCTGTAGTACTTCTTGTGCTGTTTTTCCGTTCAAAGCTATTCATTATATTTTAAGTTAGTCTATACTGTTACCTGTATTTTGTCAATAGAAATTTATCTATTCCCACTAATCCCATATGATTTCTATGAAATAACAAACAAATAATTAATTATCATAAAGTAGCCAACGGTATTGTTGCAAAATTATACTAATAATGGTATATAAACAAAGTAAAGAATGAAATTTAACGATACTGTTTCTTTAGATATTGCTTAAATTGAAAGGTGGCTCGTAATAATATGGAGACTAAGAATACTGGTAATTTCGTAGGGAATATCCATGAAGTTGATTTTGAAAACATTTATTATTCAAAACTTATTGATAGCGACAGTTTAATTTTTGACTATTCCAGAGAAAAGGAATACCTAAATGGTAATTGGAACTTTGGAGTTGATCAATATGATAACTGTTTAAGGTCAAAGTGGTATGAGGAAAATTATTACGATGAAGACGGAAGAGAATATCCGGTCGATTTTAGCTTTGATTTATGGGAGAAAATGAAGGTTCCATCCTGTTGGAATATGCATTCGGATAAATATTTTCATTATGAAGGAAGTATAGTATTTACACGTTTGTTCAAGTACAAAAACAAAGGTGAAAAAAGAGTCTTCATAAAATTTGGCGCTGTAAATTACGAAGCAAAGATATTTTTAAATAAGCAATTCATAGGTATGCATAAGGGAGGATCTACACCTTTCTATATTGAAATTTCAAACTTTTTACAAGAAACAAACAGAATTTTAGTAGTAGCTAATAATACAAGGAAAAGGACCAATGTACCCTGTGAGAACACGGACTGGTTCAATTATGGCGGAATATACAGAGATGTAGAGATTATAAGGCTTCCCGAAACGTTTATTAAAGACTTCCGTATAAATCTTCTAAAAGGTAGTGGCTACAAGCAAGTTAAAGCCTATGTTACAGTAGACGGTAGCAAAAAAAATGGTAATGCAATTCTTAAGATAGATGAATTGAAGGTTGAAAAAGAGATAGAAATAAGAAATGGTTTCGGAGAAATAGTCTTGGATTTACAGCCTGAATTATGGAGTCCTGATAACACTAAGCTTTATGATGTCAAAGTATCTTTTAACGAGGATAGCTTGATAGAAAAAGTCGGATTCAGAGAAATAAAAACTGAAGGTACCGATATATTTTTAAACGGCAAAAAAATATTTCTGAAGGGTATTTGCACACATGAGGAAAGTGTCAAAAATGGTAAAGCCATTACAGAAGAAGAGATAAGAGAAAATTTCCGGCTTGCTAAGGAAATGAATTGTAATTTTATGCGCCTTGCTCATTACCCTCATACAGAGAAGGCTGCAAGAATTGCCGATGAAGTAGGAATTATGCTCTGGGAGGAAATCCCCGTATACTGGGCGATAGATTTTAAAAACAAAGATACTTATCAGGATGCTGAGAATCAGCTTACTGAGCTTATTTTAAGGGATGTAAACAGGGCCAGCGTTATTATTTGGTCTGTCGGAAACGAAAATGCAGATACCAACGAGAGGCTTGAATTCATGAGTTCCCTTGCAAATAAAGCTAAAGAGCTTGACCCTGAAAGACTTGTATCAGCAGCATGTTTAGTTGATCATACAGAGCTCAAAATAGCAGACAGACTGGCAGATTTCGTGGATGTTATAGGAATAAACGAATATTACGGATGGTATGAACCTGACTTTTCAAAACTCATCAGAATCTTTGAAAATAGTAAGCCATCAAAGCCCGTTATAATAAGCGAATTTGGTGCAGATGCCAAAATGGGGTCACGCGGAACAAAGGACGATCTTTATACCGAAGATAATCAATTAGAGATATATAAAAACCAGGCAAGAACCCTCAGCCAGATACCTTATGTAAAAGGCATAAGCCCGTGGATTTTGTATGATTTCAGATGCCCGAGAAGACTCCAGATCATGCAAAATTACTATAATATAAAGGGGCTATTATCAGCTGATAAGTGCTATAAAAAACCATCATTCTATATCATGCAGAAGTTTTATGGCTCATTTTAACAGATAATTTAGTATTGTTTTTGTTACCATGTTTTTAATAATTCTATCAATTGAAAAAACCAAATATATGTGATAGCTTTTTAGGTATATAATTATTGCGAATTCAAGGGGGCAATATATTTGGTTTTTTCAAGTTTGTTTTTTTTATGTAACTTTCTTCCGGTTTGTCTGGGTTTATATTATATTATTAAGAACAGAACATATAGGAATTGGCTACTTATAATTGTATCCCTGCTGTTCTATGCATGGGGAGAGCCGGTTTGGATTTCAATTCTCTTATTATCAACCGGGTTAAGCTATTGTAGTGCGCTCATTGCTGAAAAATACAGAGGAAGC
>CAYUZC010000115.1:2362-6497 GCA_964449525.1 uncultured Ruminiclostridium sp. | reverse complement strand
GAAGGCACTCAGAATGACAGTAGGCACACTACAATTTACTTCGCATTATTCTTAATATAAGCTCGCGAATATCAAGAAAGTTGCCGTTGCGGTAACAGGGCAATTTTCTTATAATATACAATATAAGCATGAATTAACTGGCATTTTAATCTGATTTTTGACCGGTTTGAAATGATATACTACTTTGTAATAGAATTTGTTTTATTAACAATAGCTTTATCATGCAAATGAGGAGATTATAATGAATATTGAAACCAACAGACTAATACTTCGTCCGTGGCAGTCTGAGGATGCCGAAGAGCTATATAAATATGCAAAGGACCCTCAGATTGGCCCCATTGCAGGCTGGCAACCACATACATCGGTGGAGAATAGCCTTGAAATTATCCGTACTGTACTGTCTGCCCCCGAGACCTATGCGGTTGTTCTAAAAGAAATTAATAAGCCTATCGGCAGCATAGGCATTATGTTCAAAAATAATGGTAATGCTCCGATGTCTGACACCGAGGCAGAAATCGGATATTGGATTGGTGTCCCTTATTGGGGGCAAGGTCTTATTCCCGAAGCAGTGAGAGAATTGCAACGTCGCTGTTTTGAGGATTTAGGATGCACCGGCATCTGGTGCGGATATTATGACGGAAATACCAAATCTAAACGAGCACAGGATAAGTGTGGTTTTATCTATCATCACACCGAAACCGATGTACCCTGTGAACTTATGGGCGATATTCGCACTGAGCATTTTACTTATATAAGTAAAATAGATTGGTTAAATAATAGAAAACCGGTGTGAAAGCATCTTTGCCACCATTTGTTCAATTAAAGTTTTGCATAAACAGTTTATCCTAAAAGCAAAAGGCTAAGGCCCATTACTATCATGCCACAAATCAACCCTAATATAGACAGATGGTGCTCACCGTACTCTCTTGCTGCGGGTAACAGCTCATCAAATGATATAAACACCATGATTCCCGCAATTGATGCATATATTATGCCAAACACAGCATCATTCAAAAACGGCGAAAGAATTAAAAACGCCAATATTGCGCCAACAGGCTCTGCAAGGCCGGATAAAAGCGACATATAAAATGCCTTCTTCTTATCACCTGTAGCGCAGTAAATAGGCAAAGCCACAGAAATGCCCTCAGGAATATTGTGTATCGCAACCGCAACTGCGATAGCAATACCCAAGGAAAGCTCATTCATCCCCGAAACAAAAGTAGCAAGACCTTCGGGAAAGTTATGGATAGTAATAGCCAATGCTGCCATTTTTCCTGTTTTTATAAGCTTCTGTGAATTCTGGCCAAAACCACAAACATCGAGCTGTTCGACTTTTTGCGGTTCGTGTGGATTTTCATTTTCCGGAACAAGCTTATCTATAATCCCAATTAAAAATATTCCCATGAAAAATGCAATAAAGGTTACCCAATCACCCTTTGAGCCACTATAAGCTTTTTGTAAAAACTTCTTGGCTTCAGGCAAAATTTCAACAAAGGATACATAAATCATTACACCTGCCGAGAATCCCAGTGCAATTGATAATACCTTAGTATTGACTTTTTTAAAAAGTAGCAGTATCAGGCCACCTATCCCCGTTGAAAGTCCTGCAAAAACCGAGAGTCCAATGGCAGCAAGTACGTTGAAGTTCATAAAAAATCCCCCCTGCAGAATGATATGATTAACTATCCTCACCATTTGTGAGTCTATCGGCTTGATCCGTAGTAATTAAAGCATCAATAAGCTCATCCATATCGCCGTTTATAAACTGCTCAATCTGATAAAGCGTAAAACCGATGCGATGATCAGTAACTCTTCTTTGCGGGAAATTATAAGTCCTGATTCTCTCACTCCGATCCCCTGTTCCGACCTGGCTTTTCCTGTTTTCTGCAAGCTCTGAGTCATGCTTTTGTCTCTCTATCTCATAAAGCTTTGCTTTCAACACTCTCATGGCCTTGTCTCTGTTTTTGTGCTGTGAGCGTTGATCCTGACAGGTTACAACAATTCCCGACGGAATGTGAGTTATACGAATAGCCGAAGAAGTCTTATTAATGTGCTGACCTCCAGCACCGGATGCCCTGTATGTGTCTACTTCTATATCGTTCGGATTGATTTCAACATCTCCTACATCATCTGCTTCGGGTAGAACCGCTACTGTTGCGGTAGATGTGTGAATTCTTCCGCTGGATTCGGTTGTCGGCACCCGTTGCACCCGATGTACTCCACTTTCAAACTTTAAACGGCTGTATGCGCCTTTACCCTCAATTTCAAAAACAATTTCCTTAAACCCACCGATTTCAGTCGGGTTTGAATCAATAATGCTTGTCACCCATCCCTTGCTTTCGGCATAATGAGTGTACATTCTAAAAAGTACAGCGCCAAAGAGAGCCGCTTCGTCTCCTCCTGCTCCGCCCCGGATTTCAACAATGACATCCTTATCGTCATTAGGATCCTTGGGCATCAGAAGAATTTTCAGCTCTCTTTCGGTACGTTCAATACCATCCTTCGCCTCACTTATCTCAGTTTCAATCATTTCTTCCAGATCTTTATCAGGCTTTTCTTCAAGCATTAATTCCGATTCTTTCAATGCTTTAATAAAGCCCTTATACTCCCGGAATTTCTCTACTACTAAAGATAACTCGGAGTGCTCCTTCATAAGCTTCAGATACTGTTCTTGATTATTCATTACCGAAGGATCGGCAAGCCTCATATTCAGTTCTTCAAAACGGTTTTCTATGGCTTCAAGTCTTTCAAACATGCAGTTTTAACTTCTCCTTATTTTAAGCCTTTGTTTTAGAGTCTCTATATTTGTATTGGCAATCAGTTCTTTAGGATAACCGAGTTCTTCTACAAGCGAAATTGCCTCGCCTACTTCTCCGATATAAGTATGAAAATGAGCATCACTATTAATAATAATGTATAGCTTATATTTATAGCATTCCTCCAGAAGCTTTCTATAGTTTTCCTTCGCATTTACCCTGAAGGATGTGGGCTTTAATGAGGAATTATTAACCTCGATCATAACACCACTGTGAGCAGCTGCTTTAGCCAATTCCGGGTAATCAAGCTCAATTCGCGAATCATCCGGATGCCCAATAATATTAACATAAACGTTTTCCATGCTCTTTATAACTGCCCTTGTATTTTCCTTCACTGATGAAGGTTTAAGGCAAGGAGAATGAAAACTTGAAATTACTATATCCATCTGCTTTAGAGTAACTTCCTCTGCATCTAACGACCCGTCAAAACCTATAATGTTAGCTTCTATCCCTTTAAGAATCTCAACGCCATGAAGGCTACCGGGAATAACTTTTAAGTTATCAAAATGAAAAATATAAGGGCTACCTGGCATAGTCGGTCCGTGGTCTGTCATACCTATAAGCTCCAGACCTTTTTCTGATGCTTCCTTGGCATATTCATTTATTGTACTGTACGCATGTCCACTGTTAACGGTGTGGAAATGACAGTCTGCTACAATTTTCATCTATTCACATCCTATTTTTCGGCTAAATTTTAAAACAACATTACAATTATACCTAATGAAAGCTAAAATTGAAACTGTCTTCGGTCTTATTTTGTTCTATACTTTTGCTTCATATAGTACTATACCCACATTCTTATGTAATAGCAACTAAGCGATGTGGCGACTGCAATTTAAAACAAAGTCGTATACTGTATGGCGACAAAAAGAGCCATAGACATCTAATATCCATAGCTCTTAAATAAATGGGAAGTTTTTTTGCTTATTCTATATCAATTTTTCTTGTTTTCTTTCCCTCTTCTGCCTTAGGCAGGTTAACAGTTAGAATTCCATCTTTATATGACGCTTTAACCTTTTCGTTATCAATATTGACAACGTTAAAGCTTCGTCTGTAAGAACCTCTCTGGCGCTCCTTGTAAATATACCCATCATTTTCTTCATCTTTTTCTTGCTTGATGTCTACTCCAAGAGTCAATACATCGTCATGCAAATCAATTACAATGTCCTCCTTGTTAACACCCGGCAGCTCTGCCTCGACAATATACTCCTTGTCTGTTTCCTTTACATCCGCTTTTATTGGTGTTGTCATGGAAGATACTCTCGCAAAAAACGGATCTCTGAAGAAATCATCAAAAAATCTGTCGATACCAAACCAAT
>CAYUZC010000115.1:0-2262 GCA_964449525.1 uncultured Ruminiclostridium sp. | reverse complement strand
GCAAAAAACGGATCTCTGAAGAAATCATCAAAAAATCTGTCGATACCAAACCAATTGTCTTTACTTGTTATACCATTATTTTTTCTTGAATAAGGAACCATGTTAAACATATCAAATACCTCCTATAAATATATCTTGTTTCTGACCTTCTTTGACCTTAACTACATTTTACAATTTACTATATAATTAATCAAGTTTGATTTTGACTTTCTTTGACCTTGTTTCAGCCTATTTTTTTTGATTAGCTGTAGTTTTCTATTAATATCTTCCTATTCCTTTGATTATCTTTCTTTTTTAAATAGCATATACTTTCATTTTAGAAAGCCTTTTGCATTGTTTTTGCCTGACCAGCGCTTTAAGTCTTCCCCTTTTATAATACCCATCAATAAAAATACTATTATTATCGATAATATTGTAATACATACCGCCATAACCAAGCTAAGCCTTTGTGTCATGCCGATTACAGCTGGTATTTTCTTAAGCAGTTTTGCCATGATTGAACCGATCAGAGCTGCTGATAAGGGCTTTACAATCCATTCCCCAACATCAATAGATATGCCGGTAAGCTTGGAAATAGTCCTGAAATTTAAGGTTATAACAATGATACTTCCTGCTATAACAGCATAAATATAAGCACTCACTCCCCAAACAGGTATAAAAAACCAAATGAGGGCCAGCCTTGCAATGCTACCCATTAGTGTATTAATCAGCATAGAGCGCTCTTTAGCAAGACCATTTAAAATACCCAGCATAGTATGTTGCAGGTATAGAAATACTCCTGTAAATGCCAGTAAGTGTAAAATATCTCCGACATCTTTCCCTGGGTATACAAGCTCAGCTAACTCGTAACTGCAGGATGCAAAAAATGATGAGAAAACTAAGCCCATTATAATTGTTAATTTAATTGACTGAGAAATTTGTCTGTTTGCGACACTATATTTTTTTGAAGCTACAGCGTTAGCAATTGCTGGTACTAATGCAGTTGCCAATGCCATGGGCAACATAGAAGGGAAAAAAACCAACGGTGAGGCCATTCCTGTCAATCTTCCAAACGCTTCTAGGCTTTTTTGAAAGTTAAGGCCATAATGCATAAGCCTCTGAGGTATTAAAAGACTTTCTGCCGTGCCTATGGTTGATAGCACAAGACGATTTGCGGATATTGGCAGAGAAATCTTGCATATTTTTTTTATGGATGTGATGGTGTTTTCACCATAATTAATTTGCTTTTTCTCCGCCTTATTTTTTCTAATTAGAAAAACAATGTACACGACCAGTACATTGGCACATTCGCCTATCAGCATGGCCAAAACAGCTAATAGGCACATTTTTTCTATACCTTTGCCTTTAAAACTGCTATAAAAAGATAATACAAATGAAAGTTTAACTATTTGTTCAAAAATTTGACCTATTGAATTAGGTAGCATTTCCTGTCTGCCGTAAAAATATCCTTTATATGCAGAAGCTGCGGCTATAGGAGGTACAAGGATCAGTATCCAGAATAACGAGTCCTTGGTTCTGATATCACCTGTTGTTCCTAACACTAAAGTGTCTAAATTTAACAGCAAGATACCACTTATTATTACTCCTGCTCCCAGTACAATACCGGCTGATAATGATGCTATTTTGCCCCCGTTACGGCTTAGACCTTTTGCACTTTCTTCTGCCACAAACCTTGAAACGGAGATAGAAATCCCCGCAGAGAGCACCAAGACCAAAAGAGAATAAATCGGTGTCATAAGTTGATAAAGCCCTAAACCTTCAGTACCAATGCTGTTGGCTATAAAAATCCTGTATACAAATCCGATTGCCTTTACTATAAATCCTGTAGCCGTAAGAATAGCCGCGTTATATTTAAGAGAGCGCCGAGCCATTTATTATCTCCGAGCATTTTAATGTCCTTTCATTTTATGAGAATCATACAACGATTATGAATTGCAGTCTATATATTCATGTGTAGATATATTATGTTAAATAATGCCTTTATTTTCCTATTTAATTATGATAAAATATTGCCAACAGTAAAAAATCTTGGGAGGATTGAATCATGAACTTTAAAAAGCTACTTAGCCTGTTGATGATTTTTTGTTTAATTTTTAGTTTCGTCGCATGTGGAAATAGAGATAAAGATGACGACGATAACGGCAGTTCTCAGTCCAGCTCACAAAAAGATGATGACGACGACGATAAAGACGATAAGGATGACGACGATAAAGACGTTAAAGATGACGACGACAAAGACGATAAAGATGACGACGACAAAGA
>CAYUZC010000114.1:0-6633 GCA_964449525.1 uncultured Ruminiclostridium sp. | reverse complement strand
TTTTCAGCTATAGATCGTACAGCGCTTTCAATCTCAACTGATGTTGCATTCATCTCTTGGGTAGATGCTGCTGTTTCTTGAGTCACCGCAGACATCTCTTCGGTGGTACTCGATACTTCTTCGATTTTTTCCGACAATTCTGCTAAATGGTCAGATGAAGTGAGAATATTTTCCTTAACGTTGTTAGTTTCGTTAATAACGCCATTAATAACATTCCTTATGGATTTACTCATAACATTGACTGATTTTATAAGAACACCGATTTCATCCTGCCTTTTCATTAAGCCAATAGGCAAATCCCTTGTAAAATCGGCTTTTGCTAATGTATTCAAATGATTGGCAGCAATTTTAATTGGCTTTGATATACGATTAGCAACAAGTATTGATATTGCTACCACTATAATTGTTGCAAAAATAATCAAAACTATTGAAATGAGTTTTGCTCTTTCTGCATGCTGATATACTTCATTGGAAGGAGCCGTTACAATAACCTTCCAACCAGTGGTTGGAACGGTTGCATATGCGCCAACCATCTTTGTACCATCTTCTTCATTGTATTGTATAAAATCGCTATCATTTACTAAAACATTTTGGTCAAATATATTTATTGTATTCTCGTTAGTTGTAAATTGCTTATAGCTTTTGCCGGTCCTTTGCCATTCCCGATGAAATATTATATTCCCTGTGTTTGACATTAAATAGGCAAATCCGGATTCTGCTATTTTTACGGTTCCTATGTTGCTTTCCAACGCCTTAACCAGTACATTACTCTGAATAATACCTAAAAAATTTCCCGCCTTATCTAATATAGGAACCGCTATTGCAATTATTCTGGAGCCGGATTTTTCGCTCTCCATAATATCACTAATGGCAGGCTTTTTGGTCTCCTTCGCCATAATGAAATGTGCTTGATCCGCCATATTAGGCCGTGAAGTATAATTATCAATCATGCAATTTCCATCTTTATCAGCAACTAGCGATGTTTCGACTTCCTGCTCAACTTGATTGACTATTTTAAGCGTATTCATTGTTTTTTTCATGTCCATTTCGGAAAATTCCGGATGAGCTTTATTTAACTCTACAAGATGCAATGTTTTGGAATTAATCCAATTATCTATTATCTTGGCATTTGAACTTGCAATCTCTATTTCTTGGGTTTTAATACTCTGGGTAATCTCCGTCATGTATTGAGATAACTGAAATGATGCAAGCATGAGGAGGGGAATAAGTGCCACGCACAAAAGTATGAGAATAAGCCTGAATTTTAATGAATTAAAAAATCTCAAAATAACACCTCCGATGGAATTGCCATTGTATCTGTTGTGTTATGGGATATAGTAAAGTACCCATACACTTATATACCCGCATTTGATCATGTTAAAACTCAAACACTTAAATGTCATATGTGTATGGATAACCATTATATCCGCATCGAACTGTTAGGTAACAAAATTCTTATATTTCTCCGCTAACAAGTTATTCACTTTATTTTTTATTTTTTGCCTTGGGCTTAAAGCTTCCCTTTTCACGATACGCAAGAATAACACTCTGAAGCAAAATAAAGAAACATAACATAAGACCTGTCGTAATACTCTGATAATATGGCTTAGTAAGTCCCGAGGCAATTACAATATTAGTAATCGTCTTCAAAGAAAGTACTCCAAATAGCGTACCAATTACATTCCCGACACCGCCGGTTAATAATGTGCCCCCGATAATATTAGATGCAATAGCTTGCATTTCTGCTGCAGAAGCATTGGCAGCGTCTCCTGCCCCTGTATGTAGAAGATAAACGTAACCACCGACTCCGGATAATAAGCCGGCCAGTAAATAAGAATAGAATTTTGTACGCTTTACATTGATACCTAACATTAGCGCACTATATTTATTACCGCCTACCGCATAGAGGTTACGCCCAAAGCGTGTCCATTTAAGCATTACAAATACAGCCAATAATACCACTATAGCTACTATTACACCAGGTTCAATTTGGGCAGGAATGAAATTACCGGTTTTTCCATAATAGCCAAGCCCCGGAATTATTATTCGTAATTTCTTGAGTGCGAGAAAAGCTTCATGATCTGCAGTACGCGGAGCAATACTAACTATGGTTACCATGCCTTTTGCAAAGAACATACCCGCAAGAGTGATAATAAATGGTTGTATATCCAAATATGCTACCAATATACCATGAACCAATCCAAATGCTATTCCTATACCCAAAGCCATAAGCATCGAGCCTATTACGCTTCCACCACGGTCGTTCAGATAGACAACACAACTCATGGTCACAAGTGCAGTAATGCCTCCCCCGGAAATATCTATACCGCCTGCTATCATAACAATATTCAGTCCGCAGGCAATCACTATCAAAAACGCATTGTTATTGAAAAGATCAAGAAACTGCTGAGGATTCAAGAACCCGCCGCCCCAAATAGCCATAGCAAGTACATACATACCAACAAATGTACAAATCGTTATTGTCAAAAGCAAGTTGGTGTTAGAAATAGGCTCTTTCAGTTTTTTCCCCGATATTCCTGTAACTGAACCTTTATCATTTTTCATACCATTAATTCTCCGTTATTCTCGTCGGTTTTCGCGCAATTGAATAAAATATTCTTTTTCAATTGGCAACTAATTACAATGATGTTTAGAATATAAATTGTTAAAAGGCTTTAAACACCGTTTAAAAAACCTTCATTAGGCTTTACGTTGTTTTTGCCGGCTTTTCAAATAGTTTTTTTCGAAGACGCGAGGCATATTCTTGTACAACTGGCGAACTAACTAAAACGATGGCAATAATAACAAGTGCCTTATATGCTTTTACTGCCGCTGAAGGAACCTTCATTGCATAAAGCGTAACCGTCAACGCCTGTATTATGTATGCCCCTATTACTGAACCAAATAAGCTGAATTTTCCGCCGCTTAGAGCAGTACCTCCGATAGCGACTGCCAAAATAACATCCATCTCGACATCTAAAAGAAGCGTTTCATGATTGATAAGACCTATTCTGGCGACTGTGATACATCCTGCAATAGCAACACAAACACCAAGTATCATAAATGCTAATAGTTTTATCCAAGCAGCGTTAATACCATTTAAGTGAGCAGGTCTTTCGTTTATTCCAACCACTTGCGTGTATAAGCCAAGATTAGTGAGCCTTAAAACAATCGAAATCAACACTAGGAATACTACCATGATAATAATGGGTGTGGGTATGGGAATACCCGGAATAAAGCCCCCAATACTTACTAACAGCGGGCTGTCCACAGTAGGAGTTGCCCCGCCATTTATCCAATAAGCTATAGAGCGTCCCGCCGAAAACAATATTAATGTAGCTATCATCGGCTGAATCTTGAATGCGGCAACCAATGTTCCGTTAAATAGGCAACAAAGAATTGCAGCAACACAACTTGCCAAAAAGGCAAAAAGAATAATTGGCATTGTGATTTGATTCGCACGTAGTACACTGACAAAAACACTGCCTGCTATTGCCGCCGTTGCGCCAACACTTATATCTTGTCCTCCCGAAGATGCTGTTACCAGCGTCATACCAATTGCTAAAATAGCAACAGCAGATGCACCGTTTAATATACTTATTATATTTCCTGAAAGAACTGTGTTTCCCAGATTGTTTTTCGTAATATTTATAGAGAAAAACCCAACATCTCTGATTAGATTAAAAACAACTATCAAAAAAAGCGCAAACAACGGGATAACCAATTGAGACTTCGCAAATTTCTTAAAAATTTTAGCCATTTCGAGCTACCCCCCCCGCTATTGTATGCATAATTTTAGCTTGTGTCATATCCTCGCCCCTTAATTCACCGACTATATTACGATCGCGCATAACAATGAGTCGCGAACAAGTACGGAGCATCTCCTCTATTTCGGATGAAATAAATGTAACACTGACTCCTTCTTCTGCAAGCTTGAGTACGAGCTTCTGTATTTCAACTTTTGTACCGACATCAATTCCACGTGTCGGTTCATCTAGGATAAGATACTCTGGATTTGTGAGCAACCAGCGTGCAAGTATGACTTTTTGCTGATTACCACCCGAAAGTGATTTCAAGGGCGTATCCGTCGAAGCGGTTTTAATCCCTAATAATTTTATGTACTTATCTGCAAAGGCTTCCGCCTCAGATTTAGAAAATGGCCTAAAAAAGCCCTTCATTACTTGCAGTGCAAGAATAATATTTTCACGCACGGATAAATCCGCAACGATACCGTCCTCTTTCCTGTCCTCAGGCAAATAGCCAATACCATGCTTCATGGCGTCCTTAGGACTCTTAATTTTAACATTTTTTCCGTTTACCTTCATTCTACCGCCGGTAATTTTATCAGCAGCGAATATAGCACGTACGCTTTCACTACGGCCAGAACCAAGTAATCCGGTAAATCCGTTTACTTCTCCCTTAGAAATTTTGAAATCAAAGGGTTTTGTACCCGCCGCACTGGATAAGTCAAATGCCTCAAAAACGGGTGCGATATTCTCATCGACTTGTAATGTCTTTTGATTCTGCAATGCTGAAATATCGTCAAGCTCTTTACCCATCATCTTTGATATGAGTTGTACACGCGGTAAATCCTTTATTTCATATTCTCCTACAAGTTCACCGTTTCGCAAAACGGTTATCCTGTCACATACCTCGTATACCTGTTCAAGGAAATGCGTAATAAATATGATACCGACACCCCGTGATTTCAGATCACGCATCAGGGAAAAAAGTTTTTTAACCTCTTCTTCGTCCAGCGAGGAGGTTGGCTCGTCCAGGATAAGTGCTTTACAATCCATATCCAAGGCGCGGGCAATGGCTACCATTTGCTGTACAGCCAGCGAGCAAGTAGAAAGTTGTTGAGTAGGTCTCGCCGGGACATTTAATTTAGAAAGTATCTCTGTAGTCTTCTTTTTCATAGAGCGCCAATTCACAAAATTGTAATTGTCCCGCCCTATAAACATATTCTCGGCAACTGTAAGGTTAGGGCAGAGAGTTATCTCTTGATAAACCGTACTTATGCCTAAATTCTGAGCCTCGCGTGGGGATTTTACATTAACATCTTTGTTAATTCCCTCAATACTAATTTGCCCTGAATCTTTTGAATATACGCCTGTCAGAACTTTGACCAAAGTTGACTTGCCGGCTCCATTCTCACCCATCAAAGCATGAATTTCACCCTCACGAAGAGTAAAATCCACATTTTGTAAGGCACGAACTCCAGGAAATGATTTACTTATATTCCGCATTGATAAAATGATGTCGTTTTGCATAGTTACCTTCCTTAAACTTAGAAGTTTCTTTTAAATGGCGATGCTAGTATGCGGAAAATCCACATACTAAACATCGCACATACTTGATATAACTCCCTTTTATCAGGTGGAGTAAGATTTTTGATTAATCGCCAAGACCGTATGTATCAATATCTGCCTGTGTAATAGTCCTTGCATCAAATCCTTTTTCTTCAGAAATAACTTTCTTTGAAGGAAGTGTCTTGCCAGCTTCAACATCTTTGATCATACTATTGATAACTTCAGCTTGGAATGGGCTACACTGACCGTCATAATTCCAGTTGCCTGCGAGCAATTCTCTAAGAGCCCATTTGTTACAGTCAAATCCCATTATTACAACGTCCTTATCAACGCCGTGAGTGATACCGGCTTCGTCAAGTGCTGCAACAGCGCCCTTTGCCATACCATCATTCTCAGCATAGATAACATTGAATTTTTCTCCGGAATTGATTACTGATTCTACAATCTGCTTTGCTGTAGCTTCGTCCCAAGTAGCGGTCTGCTGTACAACACCCTTCATGGTGCCGGCTGCAAATTCTGCATCTAAAGCAGCTGTACGACCGATCTGAGCATCACTACCCATAGCGCCTTGAATGTGGATAACGTTATATTCAGGAAGTTTCTGTGCTTTTAACCATTCTACGGCTGTAATTCCCTCTTGTGCCATGTCAGATACAACAGCAGCTTCATACATGCTCTCGTCGACGTTCATCATACGGTCGAATAGGAACACTTTAATACCAGCTTGTTTAGCTGATTCAAGAACGGTATTCCAACCATCTGTAGCAGCAGCTGAGATTAGAAGATAGTCTACACCATCAGTGATAAACTGTGTAGCTGCATTCAATTGCTCATCATTCTTAAGACTGTAGAAAGTAGAAGCCTTGTATCCATTAGCTTCTGTGAATACTTTTTCAAAGTCTGCTACGTTAGCAGCACGATATCCGGACTCGGAAGGTGGGTTATTAACGATACCGACTTTGATAACTTCCTTGGCAGCAGGTGCTGCAGGAGCTTCAGGTGCATCACTTGATGCTACAGGAGCTGCAGGTGCATCGGATGATGCTGCAGGAGCTGCAGGTGTTCCACCACATGCTACTAACCCAAATGCTAGTACTGCAACCAAGATTAAAGCTAAAATTCTTTTCATTTCTTATTCCCCTTTCGAAACTTTGTGTTATTTTTATTTATGCTAAGCTTATACTAAGTACATAACAAAAAACAAGTCTTGTTCACCAACTGCGTAAAAATATCAACATTCTCAATTAAAAAGTGAACCATTGACACTTCTAATTTCTTAATGATGGTCAGATAATCATGATTATTACCCAACTCACCGTTG
>CAYUZC010000113.1:6272-6636 GCA_964449525.1 uncultured Ruminiclostridium sp. | reverse complement strand
TGGAAGACAAAACTCTTAGTAACCTATTAATTAATCTTAATATTATATCCATAACGGCTTCCAGAGAAAACGCAGTTGAAACGCAGAAATTAATCAAAAAAACTATAGAAAACATCAGGTACAAAACTGCGAGAAAAGGGCAGATTCTTATGCTTAAGGAGGAACTTAGGGCTATAAGTAATCTGATTGATTTATACAGCCTTCGGTTTGGCGATGTTTTTAGTTATAAGATTAATATAGATGCCATGTGTGGAAGTATCTATGTCCCCCATTATTCTATAATGGCTTTTATAGAAAACGGTATAACCCATGCTTTTGAAGAAAAGGAAGGACTTCGGGAATTAAAGCTATCGATTAAGGAAAG
>CAYUZC010000113.1:0-6262 GCA_964449525.1 uncultured Ruminiclostridium sp. | reverse complement strand
CAGAATATTAGTAAGTGACAATGGTCAAGGATTTGATTATGAGGGCACAAAGCCGGACTCAGCTGCTCCAAATAAATATGGAAGCATAGCTGATATTCAGCAAAGATTCCGGGAGTACTATGGTTGTAATAGTACTATTGAAATAAAAAGTCATAAGAACAAGGGGACCGATATATTGATGTTAATACCCTGGCAGGGGGAGGAACATCAGTTATGAATAAATACATCAAAGAAAAGTGGTATACCCTCTCTATCAGAAACAAACAATTGGTTTTTTTCGGGATTATAATCTTTCTCGTCAGTCTAATAGGCGTCTATACTCAGCAAAATACATATAAATTCATGAATAACTATAATGATAATCTCAATCAGCATTACAGGATCAATAAGTTGCATGGTGAGATATCACAGAATGCAAAAAGCATTGAAAATTATTTAAGAGACTCCAGGCAGGAGGACCTTGTCTTATATACAACAAGCAAGCAAAAAGCTCTTGAAATCCTTGAGGAAGTTGATCAGGATGTGAACACCCTCGACACATATTTACAGGTTAATGCAATAAAAAACTCGATAAACGAATACTTTTCCGCCTGCGAAGAAGCAAGAAGGATTAATCGGGAGGATAATTATTATGTACCGTTGTATGAGGCACTTAAAATAAACAATTATATTAAGGGCTATATACAGCAGCTTCTGAATATCAGCTTAAGGGAAGGAAACTGGTTCTATAATAACGAACTGGTTCCAAAAGCAAATTATGTAAGAAATTTCACCCTTGTGAGTATCATTTTAATTTCACTGCTCTGCCTATTCTTTGCATTATTGTTTTCAAATTATCTAACTAAGCCAATCAGGCAGCTTGCTGCATCTTCAATAAAAATGTCCGAGGGTGATCTGGATATAGAGGATATTGGCCTTAAGTCAAAGGATGAAGTTGGAGTATTAGGAGATTCGTTCACAAAAATGAGCGTGAGCATCAAGCGAATGGTAGATGACTTAAAAGAAAAATCCATTATTGAAAAAATGCTTCATGAGGAAGAAATAAAGAATGTAAAAATGGAGCAACTTCTTAAGGAGGCTGAATTCATGGGCCTCCAATCTCAAATTAATCCGCACTTTCTCTTTAACACACTAAATACTATTGCTCGTACTTCAATGTTTGAAAACGCTGAAAACACAACAAAGCTTATTCAGTTTCTCTCTACCATTTTCAGATATAATCTTGAAAGTCAGTCTGATTATATAACTCTGTCTAAGGAAATTGAAGTTACCGAAAAATACATTTATATTCAGAAGTACCGATTCGGAGATAGACTTAAATTTGATGTTCAATGTAATGTAAATACCGATCAGGTCTATGTTCCGCGTTTTACTCTCCAACCCCTGGTTGAAAATGCAATCATTCATGGAATTGAACCGAAGGAAAGTGGGGGAAGCTTGAGAATAAAGGTTTTCAGTAAAAATGACAAGATACATCTAAGGATAATAGACAACGGTACAGGTATCCCCTTCGACCGAAAAGTAAAAATACTGAGTTCATCAGGAGATTCTTACAAAGGACATACCACAGGTATCGGTATTACCAATGTAATGATGAGGTTGAGAAAGTATCTGGGTAATGATGAATGCTTCAAAATATACAGTAAAGAGAGAATGGGAACGATAGTTACACTGATATTCCCAAAAAAGGAAGTGGATAAACTTGCTTAAATTGCTGATCGCAGATGACGAATTAATAGAGAGAGAGGCTCTTCATTTTATTATCGGAGGGAGCTGCCCGGCCATAGGCACCATTGAAGAAGCATCAAATGGAAGAGAAGCTATATCTAAAAATGTCACATTTAAGCCAGACATTATTATTATGGATATAAAAATGCCTGGGGTTAATGGTATAGAGGCCTCAAAAATAATTCGTCAGTTTAATGCTGAGTGCAGGATTATACTGTTGACAGCATTCAATTACTTTGATTATGCAAAGGAAGCAATAAAGATAGGTGTAAAGGATTTTTTGGTTAAGCCTGTTCAGAACGATGAAATAATTGAGGTAATAAATAGTGTCGCTGATTCCATAAACAGTGAACGAAAGAAAAAAAGAAAGCAAAGTGACATTATTAACCGATTGGAACACGCAACCAAATACCTCGAAAATGAGCTTGTGTCGTCATTTATAGTTGGTGATACTGAAGAAAATCAAATCGAAGAATATTTTGATATTATGGAAATAAAGTTTAAATCGGGATTTTGTCTGGTTGTTAATATCAATTATGTCTCTAATTTCTCAGAAGTAATTTCTCAGTTACAAAAGGACATGATAAGAAAAAGATGTATAGAAAAAATAAAACAAAAATTTGCAGAGCTTAATAATATATGTCTGGTTTCAAATATTAAAAATGATATATACATCATAGTGCTTTCGGAAGAGACGTTAAAACCGGTTGAAGCAAAAGAATGGCCTTTAATGTTAACAAATATAGTCTATAAATTTCTTAGGGAAAACACAGCAATTGATGTATGTATTGGCATAGGGGAATGTTTTGATAATGCAAGAGATATAAACAGCTCATTTCTACAAGCCAAAGAAGCATGTGAATGTAAAGGAGCGGGATCCGGAGTAACACATTTTTCGGATATTCAACAGAATTATGATACTCTTCAGTACCCAAAAGATAAGGAAAAAGAGCTTTGCAAGCATTTGCTAATGTGTGATTGGAACACCTGTTCAGTAGTGGCTGATAAAATATTTAACTGGATTTCTCAATCTTATAATTCTCTTGAGGACATAAGAGTAAAAGCATATGAGCTTCTTATCGTTATTGATAAGTACTTGGATTGGGAAGCAAATATCGGGAGCAATGATACTCTTGTATATTTTAAGAATATTCAGAAAGCACAATCATCGTATGAAGTGAAAATGTGTGTTAAAAACATACTGAGAAATAATATAGAAAAACTCAGCAATACTAATCTAGATAAACATCAGGTTTTAATCAAAAAGGCATGTGAGCAAATCAAAAAGTATTACATGAAGGACATAAGTCTTGATGAAATGGCTTCAATGACTGGTTTAAGCAGTTTTTACTTTTCTAAGGTTTTCAAACACTATAAAAAGATGAATTTTATTGAGTACCTCACACATATAAGGACACAAAAAGCAAAGGAATTACTTATAAATCCGGTTAACAGCATAAAGGATATTGGCGAAATGGTTGGCTATAATGATTCCAATTATTTTACGAGAGTTTTTAAGCGGGTTGAAGGTATTACGCCTACCGAATATAGAAACAAAAAAATGCTGTAGGGAACAAAAAAGTTAAGCATAATAATTATTCGTTTTGATAAATATTGGTTACTAACAAAAATTTGCTGTAGATTCCAAATTACTATAGGGCTGAAAGCTTTTTAGTTTTATATAATTTACCATATAAAATTAGAGGAGGAAAATAATATCATGAAAAAAGTTTTTAGCTTCGTACTTACTCTTGCATTATTAGTTACAGTCCTTGCCGGTTGCGGAACAACTCCTGCGCCTGTAGCAAGTAGCGCAGCGCCAGCTCCTGTTGTATCTTCAGCACCTGTTGCAGAATCTCAGCCTTCTCCGAAGCCTCAAGAAAGTCAGATTGTTTTAAGGCTTGCCGATAACCAACCTGCAGATTACCCGACAACACTGGGAGACCTGGAATTTGCCCGCCTGGTAGAGGAAAGGACAAACGGAAGAATCAAGATTGAAGTTTATTACGGCGCACAGCTTGGAGATGAGAAATCCGTCATCGAGCAGGTCCAATTTGGAGCTATTGACTTTGCGAGAATTAGTATTTCTCCTATTTCTGAATTTGCAAAGAATCTGAATGCTCTTCAGCTTCCATATATCTACAGGGATGCTGACCATATGTGGAAAGTACTTAGCGGACCAATTGGAGACGAGCTATTAAAGTCTGTTGAAGGTGCAAAACTCGTTGGTCTTACCTGGTATGATTCCGGTTCAAGAAGCTTCTATAATACCAAGAAAGAAGTAAAATCCGTTGCTGATTTAAAAGGTATGAAAATCAGAGTACAGGAAAGTAAACTGATGATGGGTCTTGTTGAAGCTCTTGGTGCTTCTCCAACTCCAATGGCATATGGCGAAGTTTACAGTGCACTCCAGACTGGCGTTATTGACGGTGCTGAGAATAACTGGCCAAGCTATATTTCTTCAAGTCATTATGAAGTTGCAAAGTATATCACTATCGATAGTCACACCCGTGTACCTGAAATAGTTGTTGGAAGCCCCGCAACATTGAGCAAGCTATCAGCCGAAGATCAGGAAATCATTAAGAAGGCAGCAAAAGAGTCAACCGAGCTTCAGAAGGCCGAGTGGGCCAAATATTCTAAGAAGAGTGAGGATGCAGCAGCAGCAGCAGGATGTACAATTACAACATTGGACGAAGCTGCAATCACAGAGTTTCAGAACGCTATGAAACCATTACATGATGAACTCGGAAAAGATTATGCAGACCTTATCAAGAGAATCCAGGAAACCAAATAGTTTCACAATAAGTTTAATAGAGTGAAAGTTAGAGCCGGATTTTATCTGGCTCTAGCATTATTGTAGGAACCAACAGGGTTCCAATGCATAGCAGAGGTAACCGGTTGAGCGAGTTTTAATCTTGGAAAGAAAGGGATGCAAAAATGAAAGGAATAAGAAAAGCAATTGATGCAGTGTATTCATTCCTGACTTACTTCGGAATAATTACAGTACTTGCCATGATTCTAATAGTAGCTTTCAATGTATTTAGCAGGTTAACATCTGGTAAAACCATAGGTTGGGGTGAAGAAGTAGCTTTGATTCTTATGGTTTGGTTCAGTATGATTGGTTTGGCCCTCGGAGTAAAAATGAAGCTTCATATTTCTATAGAGGTATTTACCATGAAGCTCTCCGATAAGATAAAAAAGAATGTAATCGACAGAATAAGTCATGTTTGCTCTCTTATTCTGGGTATAGTAATGTTTTATTTTGGAATTAAGCTGGTGCAGAATGGGATGACCTCAACGCTTCCCGCAACTCAGCTGCCCACATCATTGGAATATATATTTGTGCCTATTTCAGGATTTTTAATCTGTATAAATAGTATTTTGGACTCTTTTATGGTTAAGCAGATCGATTTGGATTCAAAATTTTTAGGAGGTGAACAAAATGCCTGATTTGAATCTTGCTATTGGAATTTTGTTCGGTACCTTCATATTTTTGTTGATACTAAGAGTTCCGATATCAATATCGTTAATAATTTCCTCTATTGCAACTGCTTTATATCTTAAAATTCCACTGCTGATTATTTCTCAGAGAATGGTAAAGGGTGTTGAGTCCTTTTCACTTTTGGCAATACCGTTCTTTATTATTGCCGGTGAAATGATGGGCTCAGGGGGGATGTCAAAAAGACTTATTGATTTATCAAATGTGTTCGTGGGTAGAATACAAGGCGGTCTTGCCCAGATAAATGTTCTGACCAGTATGATTTTCGGAGGCATTTCCGGTTCTGCAGTAGCAGATGTATCCTCCGAAGGAACAATTATTATTCCTGTAATGAAACAAAAGGGCTATGACGACGATTTTTCAGTAGCTGTTACAGTTGCCACATCATGTGAGGGTGTTATAATACCTCCGAGCCATAATATGATTATATATGCGGTAGCTGCCGGAGGGGTATCGGTGGGTAGGTTATTTATGGCAGGTATAGTACCGGGTATACTGCTTGGTTTGGCTACAATGATACTGTGCTTCATTATTGCTAAGAAAAGAAATTACCCGAAAGAGGAAAAGATAACTTTTATTCAGGGAATAAAAATAATCTGGAAATCACTTCTCGGTATAGGAACTATAGTTATAATCATGGTAGGTGTTCTGAGCGGAATGTTTACCGCAACAGAATCAGCAGCAATCGCAGCATTATACGCATTTATCGTAACCTTTCTTGTTTATCGCGAGATTCCATTGAAGGCATTTAAGGGAATCCTGTTCAATACTTTGAAAACTCTCTCCATGGTTATGAGCTTAATTGCAGCTGCATCGGCCTTCGGATACCTGATGGCTTATTTAAGAGTACCTGCAATGGCCACCGAGCTATTAATGTCAATAAGTCATAATAAGTATGTACTGCTGTTTCTGATTAATGTACTATTGCTTATTTTAGGATGTATTATGGATATGGCACCCATAATTATTATTGTTACACCTATACTGTTGCCTGTAATAACGGCAATAGGGGTGAGCCCCATACATTTCGGCATA
>CAYUZC010000112.1:0-6652 GCA_964449525.1 uncultured Ruminiclostridium sp. | reverse complement strand
GCCCTTTCTACTACCGACTTATCAGTTGAATTCAGCACCGTGTACTGCCCAGGGTGCATCGAAACACGCATCTTAGCTTCACGAATCTTATTCCCGATTATTTCTAGCTTCTTAGAATATATATCTTGCCAAGAGATTTCCATAGCCAAGCTAGAGCCAAAGGGTATCAAATCCGATGAAATCCTGAAAAGTTTGATACCATTTCGAACATTATAGTCAATTAGATTTTCCAATGAACACAGATTATGCTCGATAAGCGCTAGTAGAGTTTGCTCAGTTGCATTGCTCATTCTACAGTTTTTCATACCGCTATTTGGCACCGCAATAGCCAGGCATGCATATCCTATACTCATACACTGGCTCCCTGATCTGAGGCACAAATGCTATTCCAAAATGCGTTGTAGATTCCTTCTATGTTTAAATCCTTACCAAATTCCGAATACATGAGCATACCGTCCAATACACCCTGAATCATAAAGAAATACAGTTGCAGATGACTATATGTGATATCAGATTTAATTTCACCTCGTTCTATTCCATTCAAAAAGCATTGTTTTAGCTTTTGAATAAAAAACTGATCTTTATCTGCTATCATTTGGCTGCATATTTTTTTTAGCTCTTCATTTGGTATAAGGGGAATTGTTCGCCAAAAGTAAAGCCTTTTGCGTTCAGCAAAATACTCTATTACAAAATAGTAGAGGCTTTTCATAGCTTCTTTACAAGTTAAGCTTTCTAACTGAATCATTTTATCTTTTAGGCAGTCATAATAAAAATTGATTTCTTCACGAATCATTATTTCAAGAATCTGATCCTTGCTTTCAAAGTGACTGTACAGAGAAGGAGGCTTTATGTCTACTGCCTTGGCAAGTTCAGATACCGATAAATGATATCCTTTTGCACAAAAAAGCTCAAATGCGGCGTCAATAATATCTTGCTTTTTATCCAATATTAGACCCCCATCTAACTAATATTAGTTAGCTATATTTTATAACAGACAAATTTGAATGTCAATTTATTTTCTTTCTAATTAAACAGCTGGTTGAAAAACGCCATTCGAAAAAAGTACATTAAACGATATCAATATCAGATAAATCTTTCGTATTGAAACTCGATTATTTAAACTGTTTATATACTGAAGTCTAACTGTTCTGTTGTGATGGGATCACTGCTACTATGCCAGTCCGCCACATCTGATATATTTCCTCAGTAGCAAGGGCAATTTTAGTTACAGAAAAATGGTCACATTTGGGATATATGTAGTATGTGTCTGTCAGTGTGTTTAAATCTACACAGTCACCATGCTTACCAAGATAATTATATTCAATATGACATGAATACTGCGATTTGGCGCTGAATGCCACCGAATATGGGCTTCCTTCGTATTCGCCCTCCAATAAAAAACCGTTAATATCATGGATAAGCTTACCTTTTCCTAAATTAATAAATCCTTTGGCATTAGGAAGAGAATTCACATTAACCTCAGATTCAAATCTATAGGTGCCGTTCTCAATTTCCTTGCGTACTTGTTTTCTTTCCCATTCATACCAATCAGGAATATGAGTAAACTCCGTTTTTCCATTCACAGCAGACAGCTCACCAAACTCGGACATCTCCCACTCCTTTTTGCAACTTTCACACCAAAGCTTGTTTCCTCCCGACATCATATGATATTGCGTGTTGCAGCTGGGGCATTGATAAAGCACCTTATGTAGTCCCTTTGCTCTGTCGGGATAGCCTATACGTATATTTCGATCCTTTTGCCAGGCAAAATCGTCATATTTAAAGACTGTATTGATTCTTTCATTAATTTCAGGATATTCCAGTGTGCCGGTTTCCTCTTTTGTTACCAGTTGAGTTAATACCGCCTCCATTTTTTTAACCTTTCGATCTTTCAGATTCCAAAAAGGCGCATTAACATGGTGTCCACGCATTATTAATGAGACAACGGGAATCTTAAGAAGCTTGGCCAGTTTTCCAAGCGACTCCGGCAGTACTGCATTTGTGCCACAAAGAGAATATCTGGCCTCAGGATAAAGCACTATTACATCGCCGTTATCGGCAACCTTTTTCATATGTCGAATCATTACCGTATCATTTGTAAACTTACGTTTACAGATGCATCCCACATTTCTCATAAGCCATTCCCGACCAATAAAGCCGTCTATTGCCACTAAATAATTTGCACGATGGGGGAATATGGCCGCAGTTGTAACCTTAAAATCAATAAAGGAATTATGATTGCACAATAGTAGATATGGCGGTTTTATGCCCTGCATCCCTACTTTAATTATTTTAACGCGATGAACCCAAACAGCAGGATAACTAATTAACCAAGTAATGGGCCTTAAAAAATGTCGCTGCCTTATAGGCTTTTTCAGCATATCAAATCTTTCGAATTTTGATATCTCCATATCAAGTCTCCCTTTAGATTATATAAATCTAATTATACTTTCCAATTCGACATAAAGCATCATAATTTTTATTGATGCTCAATAACTTAAAAATAGATTACTTTAATCTATCCTATCTTTTGAGGTTATACATTATAACAAATTAAAAACTACTTCCCCAACTTTTATTTTTCCTTCAGCTTTCGCAGATATGTCTTCTGTTCATCTGTGATACGGTAGCTCTCGATAGCCTTTTGAATGGTCTTGTTATGAGCCCATTTGTCAAGTCTCCGCTCCTCGATATATGGTAAGATGGCATCCCATTGCTTAGCGAGCGCCGTGGCGAAGTACCATGCAATCATCATGTTGATGTAATATTCCTCAGAACGGATATCGGCCACCCACGCCGGAAATTCCAGTGAAAAATCATTGTCCAGATATAAGCCCATCAGCATTCCGATGCCAAAACGGACGGTGTATGTATGCTGCTCTGCTATCCACTTTTGTATATTTGTCAGAAGTTCAGGCAGGTGCTTTTGAAACACCTTTGGATTCATTGAGTCGCAGGTGGCCCAGTTATCAACGTATGGTAAAAACTCATCTACTGCCGCAACAGCCTCTCCGTAATCCTTCATTCTCTCTAACAGGAATCCGTGAAGATTGTTCTCTTCATAGTACCTGTGGGGGAGGATCTTTAGGTACTCTTTCATCTCCGGTTCCTTGGAAATCTCTTTTGCCAGCTTGCGAAGCTCCGGTGTTCTCACGCCGATAACAGCCTCCGGTGAAATAGTTGGCATCAGCTTACATTGAAATTCTTTATACTTTAAGTCCTGAAGTGCATACAGCTTTTCCTGTATACGCGATTCGATCTTATTCATAGCACACCTCATTTCCAATGTTATATCGTTCCCACGAAGCGACCGCAGGATAGTGATGACGGCAAAAGTCTGTCTCATTGCAAGCAGTCTGATTGCTTCATTCCTGCGTAATCTCAAAATCTTCAGATTTAAAATTGCTGTAATATCGGCCTTTTTTAGCTGTGAACCGTAGCACGCAATAATCAGGGTCTGTCACGCCACCGTGATAATACAGCGTGTCGCCCGTATGCCTTCTCGCTCCCTTGGCTTCAGCATCGCCTTTGTGATTGGATAACCCTCGTCATCGACATAGCAAATCTGCGTCAAAGAGGCTTTATCAATAATATTACCGATTGTTTTTTCTGCGTCCAGCATCATCGTATTTTTCCTCCTGTTATACCGATTGTTTGCAACAGGTTTGATAAAACTATATCATACTTAATATGGAAAAAAGTACTTCTTTGCATTTTTTGTACGTTTTTCTTTTAAAATAAAAAACTGATCTCAGTTTCCTAAAACCCAATATATTGAATAATAAAGATTAGCAATAGCCGAAAAATAATCGGGCAGTCATTTGACCGCCCGATTTGTAGAAGTAGGAATATAAAACGTTTACAAAATACGAAAAGCTTATTTTTTCTTAAAGAGGCGTTTAAATAAACCTCCAACTTCATCGACAATGCTTCCATCTTTATCAGAGTCCAAAAGATTTGTCACCATATCCATCAAGCCATTTTTACCACTTTGCGCAGTCAGCCCGCTCAACAAACCCGCGACACCTGATGCATCCAATTCCTGCTCTTTTTTCTGCTGGCCTAATGCACCTAGTAACATTGGTGCTAATTGTGTCATAAGTCCGGATACCTGGCTCTTTTTTAGCCCTGTTTGTTTCGCTAAATTATTTTTGACTGTGTCATTTTTGCCTGCAAATATGTGTTGAAGTATCTTTGCACCATCATCAGAGTTGACGTTATTAAAAAATTCTTCTAGATTATCCACATTGTCATCCTGATGATCATCTAATGCACCGGCCAAAGCCTCTGCTCCTTCAGACGTACTCGCATTGTTTCCTAATGCCTGCAATAATGTTGGCAGGCCTAGCTGAGTAAGTTGCTTTACCTTAGAGGTGTCTGCCCCAACTGATTTACCTAGTTTTTTTAATGTGGCTTGATTGTTAATCTCCTCATTAATCAATTTTAATATGTCCATAACGTACCTCCTCAACGTAATTGTTGGTGAATAATAACATTATATCATGAATACCAAAATCAGTATAAAATATATAGGCTTTGTCCGTAGTACTACCACGCAATTGTAAAAGGTATAAATTGATGATAGAGTATATTAGATTCGATTGAAGCAAAAATAATGATATGACGGAGAAGAAGAATGAGTGAGAAAAAAAGAAGGATAATAATGACTGTTTTTGGTGTTCTTATTGCGGGATTAAGCGTGGGTATGTTTAATTTTTCTGCTTTTGGAATGGACCCGTTCCAAGTGCTGGCTCACGGTATTTGGATGCAGTTTTCAATAGGGTTCGGTACTTTTTATACTATTATTAATTTAATTATGTTAGTCTTTATCTTTTTTATTGACCGACATAAGATTGGTCTTGGAACAGTAATTAATATTTTTTTATTAGGATATGTCGTAGAATTTTCCTCATGGTTGTGGGCAACTATGATACCAAATCCGTCCATACTTATAAGGAGTATATTCTTAATAATAGGGGTAGTTATTCTTTGTTTTGGATCTTCATTATACTTTACCGGAGATTTGGGAGTTTCTACATATGATGCCGTTGCTCTAATTTTATCTGAAAAAAAAGTGGCTCGCTTTCAATACTGTAGAATCGGTTCCGACCTGATTTGCACTATAATTGGTTTTGTACTTGGTGCTACAGTTGGTGTTGGAACAGTAGTGACAGCATTTTTTATGGGACCCATAATTGCATTTTTTAATAAAAAGATATCAGTTCCATTACGATATGGTAAGATTGAAAATACCTAATAATACTCTTTCAACGGTAAGGGACAAATTGCTATTTATAATGAAGGCGAAGACATGATAAAGCAGGAGGTAAATTAAATTATGAATATAAATTGAGCTTGCAAATGTAATATCAATTTTGACGCGTGTCAAGTAATTGAGTCTTAAAATATTAAGAAAGTATTTATGAAGAAGTTAATGCATTCTTTTTATCCTGAAGGGATGGAATTATATGAAAATAGCAGCAGTTCAATTGGATGCAATTTTTGCAGATGTTTCAGCTAATTTAAATAAATCATTGCTAAGCGTTCTTTTGAACAAGGAGAAGGCATTATTACTTCCGAAGTACAATGGGATAAAGCTCGACAAATCCCGACAATACCTGAAGCAAAATATTGGATACCTGAGCTTCCTGAGCCATATATAAAAGCTTGGGTGGAAAATAATGCCATTGGTGCAGACTATTATATAAATGAATCCTTACCTATATATAAAAACAGTAAATCAACTGCGCTATTATACAATTAAATCAGGTTGCTGATATCCACTTCATATTTCAAGCCCTTGGGAATGGCATCAGGTTTGAAAAACATGATCTGATACCAAGGCAAATACACAACATCAACATAAGATTCTATATTGCCTTTACAAAAGACATAGGCTCTATTAAAGGTCCATTCGTCCACGGCAAGAATCTTATCGAGTGTAGTGTGCTTCTTATAATCCTTGCCTGATTTGATTTCAACAAGATCAATATTCATGCCGTTTTGAATCACAAAGTCAAGCTCGCCATACTTTTTCGCATCAAAGAAGTGAAGGGAAAAGCCGTTGCTCTTAATTAACTGGGCCATTATATTTTCCAATATGCTTCCACGATTAATATCTAGATTTTCATTCAAAATATCAAATTGGATGTTCTCCATACAGGCAGCACACAAAAGTCCGGTGTCGTTCATAAACAACTTGAACAGACTATGCTTTTCGTTCAGCTGCAATGGTGGTTGTGGTTCTGTTACATTGTAGCATGGCAAGCCGACTCCTGCATCTTCAAGCCACTCAAAACTATTTGCATAACGGTTCTGCCTGCCTTTCTCATCAATACTATTGAGAATAAAGCGCCGATTCTTTGCGTTGAGCTGAGAAGGAATACTGTCAAATATGGCCTTAATTTTAATTTTATCATTTCCAGTTGCGTACTTAGAAATATCCAGTCGATATTGTTCCAAAATATCGTTCTGGTTTGTAATGACACGACCGATGTCATGCGTATCTACATAGGTTTGTACAACTTGTGGCATTCCTCCGACAACAATATAGCTGAAAAATAGTTTAATCATCGTGTGGTGTACGGAATCTGATATTGGTGTCAATGTTTCAAAGCAATGCCTCAGATATTCTATAGTTGAATTCTGGACG
>CAYUZC010000111.1:0-6654 GCA_964449525.1 uncultured Ruminiclostridium sp. | reverse complement strand
TTACTTAATAAAATCTAAAATACCACTCTAATATACGAGACCCATACAGACCGGCAATAAAAGTTGCAAAAATTATAAATGGGCCAAATGGGATTGCGCTTTTTCTATCTTTTATTCTAAAAACTAACAATATAGTACTAATTATACCACCAATTAAAATCGAAAGGAACAATGTAAGTAAGGCCAGTTTCCATCCTAAAAAAAGACCTATAGGTAGAAACAGTTTCACATCTCCCATCCCCATTGCACCGTCATTGCCATATATGAGAAGACCGATTAACGCAATGATAAACAAAACCCCGGAAGCAGAAAACATCCCAATAATAGGTGTATACCACAGGTTTGACTCGTATAAAGGAAAAGGTTTATAGAAAACGTGATATAAAAACACTGCTGCTCCACCGACTAACCCTGTTATAACCAGCCCATCAGGAATAATCATATATTTAAAATCTATAAACGCGACAGGAATAAGCACTGTATATAAATATAATAATGCAGCGGTTTGTATTGCAAATCCATACCTGTTATAAATAATAAGCCAGATTATTCCTGTAATTAATTCTACAATAGGGTACTGAATTGAAATTGGATCTTTGCAGTATCTGCATTTTCCCTTTAGCATTATATAGCTCAAAATAGGGATCATATCCTTCGTCTTTAGTTTTTCTTTGCACTTAGGACATCCCGATGGGGGGAAAACTATTGATTCTTCAAGAGGAATACGGTAAATGCATACATTCAGAAATGATCCGATGCATGAGCCTATTAGAAATAGAAATATCGTTATAACTTTATGGGCCTCTAATGATAAAATATTAATCATCAACTCATCCCTTCATCTTTCGTGCTCTGTATAGTTCATCGGATTCTACAGAATTTATCTTAACACAATTTTTTCCATTAGAAAGAAAAAAATCTTTTTCAAAAGTAACACAACCGATTTCAGTTGCCTTAATATTATTTTCATGTAGTATTGTTAATAATTCGCTTCCGTTTGGAGTAGTAATAATCATTGAACCACTTGAAATTAGTTTTAATGGATTGATATTCAAAAAGGCGCAAATACGTCGGGTTTCTTCCAACACAGGTATTTTATTTTTTTCGACTTTTAAACCGTGCCCAGATGCGGTTCCAATCTCCCATAAAGCTCCAAGGACGCCACCTTCAGTAACATCATGCATACTGCTGACATTATATTGGGCTGATAATAATCCCTCTTTTACAACACTTATGGAGCTGATAAGATTCTTTGAGCTATTAACAAACTGCTCTCCGAATTCTCTTGTTAGTTCTTTTTCAAAAAGCCATGCAAGGATAGCCGTTCCCTCAGTGGCGGCATATTTCGTAAAAATAATAGAATCACCGGGCTTCGCACCGTTTGTATTAATTAATCTATCTTTTTTGGCTTTGCCAATTGCCGTTATGCTTAATACCAAACGATTGACTGCATCGGTAACCTCAGTATGACCGCCAATGACATCTATCTTCATGGAAGATGATACTTCCTTTATTTGTTTTATCAGCTTATCAATATCTTCAGAATCAGTCCCCACCGGAGCAAGAATTGTAACTAAAAGTCCCACCGGCTCAGCTCCCGAAGAAGCCAAATCATTGCATGCTATGTGTATTCCCAAAATCCCCACTTCATCATCGGCACCTGTAATAGGGTCAGTCGTTATTACACAAATATCATCGGCAAAATCAATAGCGGCACAGTCTTCACCTATTCCGGGTTTTGTAAGCACTTCAATACGTTGCGGTTCTGAGAAATTGGATAATAATCCTTGCAATATATTGTTTGGTATTTTACCTATTTCCAGCTTCAATTAATCTTCCTCCTTAGTAGCTGCAATGATATCTTTAACTTCTTGATAAAGATCACGAGACGTTTCAATCAATCTCTGAGGAATATTAGGCTTCTGCTTTGGATCAGCATAACTCATAATAAGACGGCTAAGCCATTGAGTACTTTCTTCATATTGTTCAAGTCTTTTGCATAGCTCACCTATTATATAAAGGCAATTATATTTATCAAGCTTTCCTTCTTCTGTAAGGTCCTCCTGACTATAGGCCTCCTTATAATTTGTAAGTGCATATTCTAAAAACTTTTTTTCCCGCCGAGTCTCTTCTTTATAGCGATATAACCAAGCGATACGCACACATATTTTAGCTATTTCAGATTTATAAGCCTCTATGTCATTTAAATTCAATAGCACAATTTTAAATGCTTCAATAGCCTGGTCAATATTTCTTTGCCCGGTAAAACTACGTTTATTCCAATTTTTAGTTATTAATTTTCGGACCTTCTCTTTTTCGTATTTATTAATACTGCTAAAACTTGTAACATGAGATCCATATCCACATTCAGGGCATATCACCGCCTCATAATACAAAGGATTTTCGCCTTCATAATATGGACAAAAATCACTATCCTGTTTTATAAGCCTTATAGTTTTTGACCTAACTTTTGTATATTCTATATCAGAATCACAAACAGGGCATACTATCTTAGAATTATAAATAGCCTTTACTTCAGCCATGAAATAACGTCCTTTCATAATTACCTAATTAAAGTTATATTACCACACATATTAAGTTTATAATCTTTATGGATTTGTTAAAGCTTAATAAGCTCGGTTTTTAACAAAGCATTATTAATAAGATTCTCTGTATCCAAAACCTTTTCATACTCCAGCGTTTTTTGTAGTGATGGCTTTGTAACCGGATGCTTTGCCACAAAAACCGTACAACAGTCCTCATATGGAAGTATAGATGTGTCAAATGTACCTATTTTTCTGGCTATATCAATAACCTCATTTTTATCAAATCCAATTAAAGGTCGATACACAGGCAAGGTAACAGCATTATCGGTAACAAGCATGCTTTCCATTGTCTGGCTCGCGACCTGCCCTATGGACTCCCCTGTAACAATAGCTAATGAACCGCTCTTATCAGCTATTCTCTCTGCAATCATCATCATATATCTTCGCATTACAATAGTAAGATACTCATGAGGACATTTTTCGTTAATTTCGGTCTGAATTTCTGTAAAAGGCACAACATGAAGTTTTATACTCAGACAATATACAGAAAGATATTCGGCCAGCTTAATAACCTTTTCCTTTGCTCTGTCACTTGTATAGGGATAGCTGTGAAAATATACAGCCTCAAGTTCAACGCCTCGTTTAGCTATCATCCATCCTGCGACAGGACTGTCTATGCCTCCTGAAAGTAAAAGAGTAGCCAATCCTCCCGTTCCTGTTGGTAGGCCTTTTGCCGAAGGAATTATTTCCGAATAAAGATATGTTTGTTCACGAACCTCTACATAAAAAATAAAATCCGGATTATGAACATCTACCTTAAGCTGCGGAAATCCATCAAGTAAATGTCCTCCCAAATCAGCACAAATTCGTGGGGAATTCATCGGAAAGCTCTTATCCCCTCTTTTTGCTTCAACCTTGAAGGTCTTATATATTTTTCTTTCTAAAAGCTCCCTCACAATATCAATTGAAGTTTTCTTAATATCTTCATAATCTGATGGAATTCTGGTAACGGGGCTGACTGATGCTATACCAAATATTTTTGTCAGTCTTAAAATAGCCTCTTCCATGTCATAATCTGAATCTTGTGATTCAATATATATTCTGCTTTGAGACTTTGTAACCTTTATATCCCCAAGATTGACCAGCTTCTGCTTTATATTTTTTATTAGCTTGTTTTCAAAGACATATTTATTAAGTCCTTTTAAGAATATTTCCTCATACCTTACCAGAATAATCTTATCCATCGTCTTAGACCTTCCTATTATTTCAATTTTTTTATTATTTTATTAATTGCATTAGTCGCAATATAAGCCTCTTCCCCGGTATTAAACGAACCAAAGCTGAATCTGATTGCTCCCTCTGCAAATTCGCGGGTAATTCCCACCCTTTTTAGTACATGACTTACGGCATTTTTTTTAGAATTACATGCTGATCCGCTAGATACATATATATCCTGCATCTCAAGAAAATGCATAAGGGTTTCCGATTTAATACCTTTAAAAGATATATTTAGAATATTTTCAACCCCATCATCGGGAGAATTAATTCTTATTTCTGATCCTAATGAATCAGAAAGCGATTCTGTGAGTACTTTTTTTATTCTGGCACTGTTTAATTGATCCTCTTTCATACGTTCTGTCTTCATTGAGGCAGCAAGGCCGAATCCCGCTATACACGGCACGTTTACTGTACCTGAGCGAAGCTTTCGTTCATGGCCTCCTCCCATCATTAAGGGATGGAGTCTTGTTCCTTTTCTCATGTATAACATTCCTACACCCTTAGGTCCGTGTATTTTATGCGCGCTGAAGGAAATAAAATCAGCCTTTAAATCTCTTATATTTAGCGGTATTTTACCATAGGCCTGAACAGCGTCAACATGAAAAATGGTTGATTTATTATTGGATTTAATAATACGAGCCGCATCAATGACCGGTTCAATTGTCCCTAACTCATTGTTTACAGCCATTATATTTACCAGAATAGTTTCCTTGCGTAGCTTTGCTCTAAGATCATCTATTACTATTCGTCCGTATGCATCAACATCAATATATTCAACTTTATATCCAAGCCTCTCCAACTCGTTTAGTGATTCTAAAGAAGCAGAATGTTCTACCGGTGAGGAAAGGATATGGTTGCCCGAACGTTTGAGTATTTCCGCCGTTCCTCGTAGTGCCATGTTAATTGATTCTGTTCCCCCTGAAGTAAAAACCAATTCTTCGGGTTCTGCTTTTATTGTTGAAGCAAGCTTAGCTCTCGTATCTTCCAGAACTCTCTCGGCTCTTAATCCAAGATTATGCAACGATGAAGAATTTCCGAACTCTTCTGACATAAGCTTAGATATATGCTCTATTACTTCTTTATACGGTTTTGTTGTAGCACTGTTATCAAAATATATCATAATAAATGCCTTTCATAATATTCATGAAAGTATCTTCCCCTGTTCAAGCATCTAAAACCCTTACTTCCAATCCTTTTTTTGAAACCTCCACAAGGGCATAGCTTGCAGTAGGAAAGCCGCGCGGATACCCAAGACTGCCGGGGTTTACAAAGGTTATATTTGATCTTGTAACTTGCAGTGGACAGTGAGTATGCCCGAATAGAACTAAATCTATATTATCCTTTATCGCTTTTCTTTCAAGCCGTTCAATACCGTTTTTTACATTATAAAGATGTCCGTGAGTTAAAAATATACGATTACCCTCAATCTCTAAAACTAATTCAGTCGGGATATCGTAAGCAAAATCACAATTTCCCCGTATCATAATAACATCTAAGCCGGGGTTTTGTGCCTTAATAATACTAGCATCCTTATAATAATCTCCCAGATGTATCAATCCGTCTATTTGAGGGTATTTAGTAATTATATTTTTTGTTGCGTGTAAATCGCCGTGTGTGTCGCTTATTACAAGATATAACTTCATGGAATTCTCCAGTTCTTAAGAGTGTCAGCTAGTTGTTTGAATGCTCTGGCTCTATGACTAATGCTGTTTTTTATCTCCAAATCAATTTGCGCCATAGTCTGGTTATATTCCGGAATATAAAAAACCGGATCATACCCAAATCCATTTTCGCCAATTGCCTTATATGCTATTTTACCTTCTAGGTTTCCGGTAAAGGTTTTAGAACTTGTATCAGTGACAAGAGATACCGCACATTTAAAACGGGCTGACCGATATTCGTCAGGTATTCCTTCCATTAGAGCAAGTACACCTTCATATTTTTGCTTGTCACTTACATTATTTAAGAATCTGGCTGAATAAATCCCGGGTGCACCGTTTAAAAAGTCAACTTCTAAACCGCTGTCATCGGCTACAACCATTCCCCCTGTTATTTTGTGAACAGCCATGGCTTTTATAAGCGAGTTCTCTTCAAAACTATCTCCGTTTTCCTCAATTTCTATGTCTATACCTGCTTCTTTTAGCGATAATACTTCATATTCATAACCCGATAGAAGACTTTTTATTTCGTTTACTTTTCCGTTATTTTTTGTCGCAATAATAAGCCTTTTCATTACTTCTCCTTAGATAAAAGGACATCTTTTTGTATATCAATAATTTTCTCAATACCACTTTGTGCCAAATCAATTAAATTATCAAGAGTCTTCCTATCAAACGGACTTTCCTCTCCGGTTGCCTGAACTTCAATTAGTTGCCCTGAAGCAGTCATAACAACATTCATGTCAACTGTTGCTCTTGAATCTTCAGCATAACATAAATCTAAAAGCTCATTACCGTGAACGTATCCAACGCTGATTGCCGCTACAAAGTCCTTTATTGGGATTTCACTAATATGTTTGTTATTTACTAACAGACTACAAGCATCCATTAATGCCACAAACCCGCCTGTTATAGCAGCTGTTCTGGTGCCTCCATCCGCTTGTATAACGTCACAATCAATAGTAATGGTTCTCTCTCCAAGAATTTTAAAATCCATAACAGATCTTAGGGATCTTCCTATAAGCCTTTGAATTTCATTTGACCTGCCATTTATTCTTAGGATATTTCTATCCCTGTTATTTCTTGTTAATGTTGCCCTTGGCAGCATATCATACTCAGCTGTGACCCAGCCTTCGCCTGAGCCTTTCTTAAAATTAGGTACTTTTTCATCA
>CAYUZC010000110.1:0-6657 GCA_964449525.1 uncultured Ruminiclostridium sp. | reverse complement strand
CTTCCTTTTTTTATAAGTCTGCAAACGAAATGCCCCTCGCCTCGGGCTTTATGGGGCCATAACCGAAGTCCACCGGCAAGTGCCAAATTTTTAGATTGCGTCCATTCTCCTCTTGAGGATTCAAATCCTCCTATAGGCTCTATTCTGTCTACCTCAAGCTGATAGTTTTTTATAAAGAATTCTATGTTTTCTTCATTCTCACGGGGATTAAACGTACATGTTGAATAAACAATTACCCCTCCGGGCTTAAGCATCTCATAGGCTGATTTTACAATTTCCCTTTGTATTGCAACGCACTCATCGCTTTTAAAGCGAGAACAGCTCTGCACAGCCTCCCTGCCCTTTTTGAGCATTCCTTCACCTGAACAGGGTACATCCAGAAGAATCCGGTCAAAATACTCAGGATAGATCTTTTGAAGTTTTTCAGGACTTTCATTTACAATAAAGGTGTTGGTGAGTCCCATGAGCCCGACATTTTTGGCAAGTGGCTTGACACGTTTCGGGCTTATATCATTTGTTACGAGAAGCCCTCTATTTCTCATTTGGTTGCCTAACGCAGCGGTCTTCCCCCCGGGTGCGGCACAAAGGTCCAGCACCTTCTCCCCCGGTTCCGGGCATAAAGCCTGTGCAGGCATCATGGCGCTGGGCTCCTGAATATAGTATAAACCGGCATGGTAAGCAGGTAGCTTTCCGAAGGATTCACCCTCCGAATAATAAAAGCCCTCGGAAATCCAGGGTATCGGTTCAAGCTGTCTTTCAATGAGAGATAATAAGTCACCTGGCTCTATTTTTAAAGTGTTAACTCTTATCCCAAGATTGCGCTTGCCGTCAAAGGATGATATAAAATTCTTAACCTCGCTGGGATTCATTAAAGCTCTGAAGTTTTCTTCAAAAAATTCGGGTAATTTCATAAAACCTCTACAATGAACCTACTTGATAAAAATCATTTTCGACAAGCAGACGGGCTCGTTGCGCTATTCTTTCATCTCCTGCTAGAGACTGTGCAAGAAAATCGGGGTTCTTCTTCAGAAACTCCTTCATTGAACTTTCCTGATCTTTCATATAATCCTGCACCAAGTTTAACTGGGATTCATCTATATATCCGCTTTCTTTAGCTCTCTCGAATACTTGCGCATCTATATTCACCAGTGCATGGGACTCAACTCCCAAACGGGATAATACTTCTTTTCCTCCCTGTAGCCTATCTACTGCCACCAGGCTCCATTTTATAACGGCACCAAGATTGTTAATAGCAGGAACCCAAGCTCTTTCATAACTGGAAGCAGTAGTAATTAAATCGGCAATGTGCAATACATTTTTTCCATTTAAATTGCCTGCCAATACTGATTCACCGTTCCTGTAAATGACAGCTGAAAGATCCTTAAAGAGAGTAATATGCGACTTATCTAAAAGCTCCGCTACCATAAAGGAAAAAAACCAATCCCGTCTTTCTCCGCCAGAGATTAAATCGATTTTGTTTATATCAATATTTTCTTTGATATATTCTACCAGAGAATCGATGGTGCCTTTATAGATTTCATCATTTTGATAGTTTTCCTTTGACAGTCTGTGCATCTCTTTTGAGCACGGAAGCATATCATTTTTTAATCTATCTATGTCAGCCAAAAAGGCATTCGCCTTTTCCTCGTTTCCGTATAAAAAATGAGTGTTCACATAATATGGGCCAATTCTGCCCGATGTATACCAAAAGGGCTTATCCTTCGGACAAACGCGAATGGCTTTTGTTTTAAAAAGATAGCCTATAAGTAGTTGATTCATATTTTGTACCCTCCAAAAAAGCTGTATACTGATATCTTATTTGCTAAACCAATATAGTCTTATACAATTAACCCGCCTATAAGCTCTGTTACCGAAGCAACACGGTTTTTCTCCATATAAGCTTCAATACCTTCAATTGTCTCCACCCATGCCATAGGATTCACAAACCCCGCAGTTCCTATCATTATTGCCGAAGCACCGGCCAACAGAAATTCGATGGCATCGGTACCGTTAGATATTCCTCCCATGCCTATTATAGGGATCTTAACAGCCTTAGATACCTGATATACCATTCTTAATGCTATGGGTTTTACCGCCGGTCCGGAAAGGCCTCCTGTAATGTTTCCCAATATAGGTTTTCTGCACTTTACATCAATTGCCATACCAAGCAGGGTATTAATTAACGAAACCGAATCAGCACCTGCTTCTTCAGCCGCTTTTGCAATCTCGGTAATATCGGTTACATTAGGTGTTAATTTTACTATGAGAGGCTTTTTGGCAAATTTCCTCACCCTTGAAACGACGGCATTCACACCTTTGGCCGAACTTCCGAAGCTTAAACAACCCTCTTTTACATTTGGACATGATAAATTAAGTTCAATAGCATCCACATCGGCATTTGATAGTATTTCTACCATACTTTCATATTCCTCTATGGTGTTTCCCGAAGCATTAGCAATAATCGCTGTATCAAATCCTCTTAAAAACGGAATTTCCTTTTCAATAAAGGTATGAACACCCGGATTCTGTAAACCGACACTATTTAAAATTCCAGACGGGGTTTCGGCTATACGAGGTGGCGGATTACCCTTCCTCGGAAGAGGAGTCAAGCCCTTAACAGCAATTCCTCCAAGCCTGTTCAAATCAAAATATCTGCTATACTCACGGCCAAAGCCAAAAGATCCGGAGGCTGCCATAACGGGATTTTTAAGCTCCAAACCACCAATATTTACTTTTAAATTAATACTATCGCTCATATAACTAATCCTCGCTTGCTTCAATCAAAAATCAACTCATCACCGCTAAAAACGGGACCTTTTTTGCAGACCTGTGTGTAATCCCAGTCATCTCCTTTTTTAGTCTTGCATACACAGACAAGACACGCCCCTATTCCGCATCCCATGCGCTGTTCCATTGAAACCTCACATGGAATATTATTCTCGTTAGCAATATTCACTCCGCGTTTCATCATGGCTAATGGCCCACAGAAAAATACCATGTCCGCAGGCTCTTTACTTAGCTCCTTTTTGAGGATATCTGTAACGAAGCCTTTTTTACAATAGCTTCCGTCATCGGTAGATATTATAAGCTCATGGCAGGCATGCTTAAACTCTTCTTCCAATATGACGCATGACTTATCTCTGAAGCCCAATATAGCTTTCTTGTTTTCTGCCGGATGATCTTTAAGAAGCTGAAGAAGCGGAAAGATGCCTATCCCGCCACCTACTACAATAATCTTTTTATGTTTTGGATACAGGGAAAAGCCTTGGCCTACAGGTCCTATAATGTCTATCTCATCTCCGGTTTTGTATTCGGAGAGAATCTTTGTCCCCTTGCCTCTTATTTGAATTACAATATCAAATGTACCTTTTTCACGGTCAACAGAACAGATGCTGATGGGTCTTCTGAGAAGAACTCCATTATCATCACCACATCTAATATGAACTATCTGTCCGGATTTGGCCTTTTTGGATATAATTTGGGATTCGACAGTCAACAAAAAGGTATCTGTGTTTAGATGCTCTGCTTCTAAAATTCTATAAACTGTGTTCATGGAAACCTCCAATGGAATGTGTACCTTAATTAGTCACATTATACCAATGGTTTTACCCAAGAGCAATAAATATTAGTCATTCATCATCTGAGGACAGTCAACAATGCTTCAATTGTTTTTTCTTTAAGCTCCATGCCTACCTCTTGCTCAAGCAACTCGCATAAAAAGTGAGAATCGGATGTGCGCATAAATTGATATGCTTTCAGAGAGGGGTATTCACGCAAGAAATCCTCTATCGAACAGTTCTTTGATAATTCTAGATATTTAAAACCGTACTCGGGGGGAATTGCACCTAAAGTGTTAAGCATGCTGTAGGACTGGCGATTAACATGAGCGGGGAAAACCACTCCGTTAAGATTTCTTACCGATTCAAGAGCTGTTTCGGTATCCAATTTGCTGGCACCCGACAGGAGACGTGTTTCCTTTCCAATCTCTTGGTCATCATGGTTCATTATGATTTGTGAGCCAAAAATATCTTCGCGGTTATCAATGAGATGTAAATTATCATATACGAGCTTTTCAAAAGAAAGAGCCCTTTCAAGCTCCGGGAATAAACAAACAAGATGTATTTCCTCGGCCGTGCAAAGCTCCATACCCGGTATTACCAGTAAGCCTTGTCTGCTTCCCGCATCTATGACTGCTTTTAAGTTTTTAGCTGAGTTGTGATCGGTAATTGCAATAATATCAAGCCCTTTTAAAAGAGCCATGTTAACGATATTATTCGGTGTCATGTCCTCCTCTGCACAGGGAGACAGGCAAGAATGGATATGCAGATCAACCCAGTATTTCATCATCAATCCTTTATCAGTCTATATATCTCATAACAAAGTACAGCAGCGCTTTTAGTACCGGAAAGAAGCGTGACTCCTTTTTCTTTTGCCCTTTCGATTGTCTGCTCATCAATTTCAATATTTTCAGGAATTAAAACACATGCGCAGTCGGTCAAGGAGGCAACCGCTACCACATTGAGATTTGTATGTACTGTTACCCATACGTCACCCTGATTAATTTTTGCCATAGCATAGCTTAACAAATCACAAGTATAAACACCCGATACAGCTTTCTCCAATCCTTGAGAGGTGCCTGTAATAATCTTGAGATCTAACTTTCGGGATAATTCATTAATCGTCATCATTTCTACTCCCTGCACCATCTATTTGATTAAGCTGATTTGCTATACTGTTAACCTTTTCTCTTAGCTTAAAGATACAATCGGTTTCTTTGGCATCGCCCCTTACAATATCCTCAGCTAATGCTCTGCAACTTGGTGCGCCACAAGCTCCACAATCCAATCCATACAGCCCTTCGGTAATAGCATCAATCATATTCATTTTCTCAAGAGCTTTCATCATGTCATCATCGAGCTTCATAATAGGCCTATATTCAACAGTGGATTTCCATTCAAATTCATCAATATTCTCATGCTTAGGTAGCATACTGTGAGCATGATTCTTCTTTATTTTATCAATTTCATTATTAAGATTTACTTTGGCTATAAAGGGATTTTCAACTGTCAGAGGGCCTCCCAAGCAACCTTCAGGGCAAGCAAGAACCTCAAGGAAATCAATATTATCCAGATTGCCCTGAACTGCTTGCTCAAGAATTTCATTAACATTATGTATGCCATGAACGGCAATACGTCGGCCATCGCTTATTGCTGAGCTCTCTCCGCCGGTCCCTGCCCAGGAAACGCCTATTGCACTGGACAAAGAAAATGGCTCGGATGTAATTTCTCCTTGCTTTTTCATAATATCGAGAAGAGGAAGGAACATATCCTTAATAGACAATACCCCATCTACATTTGATTTGTGATTTTCATAAGGTGCTTTTACACTGGTTACTTTTGCTGCACAAGGCGATATGAAAAAAACTCCGATTTTCTCAGATGGTATGCCATACTTTTCGTTCACTTCCTGCCTAGACAAAGCTGCCGCTATTTCCATCGGCGATTCGATTCTAAGCAGATTATCTATTAGATTTGGAAAACGTATTTGTATATATCTTACAACGGCCGGACAGGCCGAAGAAATAGCAGGTTTTTTTATATCCTTGTTTAACATATAATGTTCAGTGGCATCGGTCACTATCTCCGCCGCTCTTGCCACCTCAAAAACATAGTCAAAACCATATTGCTTTAAGGCTAATACTATTCTTTCTCTGGAATAATCGGGGCCGAACTGGCCGTATAGTGTCGGTGCCGGCAATGCAATTTTATAGCTATATTCCTTGATGCTGTCAAGTGGATCAGTGACGGCTTTTTTAGCATGGTAAGGACATACCCTTATACATACACCGCAATCGATACATCTTTCCTTTATTATGACAGCTTTCCCGTTACGTACACGAATAGCCTCAGTAGGACAATATTTAATACAATTAGTACAACCCTTGCACTTTGTTGTATCAAGGGTGACGGAGTGAAAATAATACCGTTCCATAATTAGCCCCTTCATTTAAGAAATATCAGCCGGTTTATACTTGCTTAAAAAACACAGTTATTAAAACTGTAGTCCCTTCATTAATAGCACTTCTTATTTCAAAAAGGTCGGAATGCTTCTTGATATTTGAAAGTCCCATTCCGGCTCCAAAACCCATTTCCCGTATACTATCCGGAGCAGTGGAGTAGCCTTCCTGCATGGCAAGCTCCAAGTCGGCTATACCGGGTCCTTGGTCTGAAATACTTATATGTATTTTATTTTCATCAATTTTAACATGCGCCTGCCCCCCGTTGCCGTGAATCACAGCATTGATCTCAGCTTCGTACATTGCAATTGATGTACGCTTTACCACTTCCGGTGCCACACCTATCTGGGACAATATCTTGCGAACACTGCTGGAAGCCTCCCCTGCTATGGTAAAATCATTAGCAGGTATGATATAGTCTCTAACAACTACATTGTTCATAGGCTATTCTCCACGCCCGTGAATTCCGCCTGTATATAGCTTTCCACTTGCTACAAACAAGGGATAATCCGTTGCAAGAAGCACGATTCCCTTTTCCTCAGCCATTTCTATCATTGTTTCCATGGGCTTCTTGCCACGCACAAATACAACTGCTTTGATATCCATCATTTCAGCAGTTCTAATTACCTGAGGATTCACCA
>CAYUZC010000109.1:0-6657 GCA_964449525.1 uncultured Ruminiclostridium sp. | reverse complement strand
TATAAAAGTTGAAGAAGTGTCTTCACCGACAGAGTTCTCGGCTTCAGCTATTGCCTCTGATAAGATAGTTCTGTCCTGGTCTTATGCACATGACAATGAAACCGAATTTGAAATATGGAGAAAGGGAGAAGGACCTTGGGAACTTTTGTCGACTGTTCCCAGAAACACCTATAATTTTGTTGATGCGAGCAGTACATATGGGCAAACATATATTTATAGGGTTCGTGCAAAAAGAGGGGATAACAGTTTTTCGAATTTTTCGCTGAGCAGTACAGTAATAAATGATTATCCTAAAACTCCCGGTCCTTTATACTGTTATACAAGCGGAAACCTGTTGTATATATTTAGTAACGAGAAACCACCTAAGAACACCACTTATACGCTGGAATTCCGAACGAATATAAATAGTCCTTGGCATGAAATCAGATCTGTCGAGGATGATATCCTGATGACTAATTTAGGTTTTAGTGCAAGTACCGAATACCATCTCAGAATTCGGTCGAGCATAGGGAATCTCAGTAGCACAAGCCCGGAATTACATTTTTTTGGTTCGGTTCCCGAGAAACCATTAAATCTGGAGGCACCTGTTGTAGGCTATAATCGTGTTACCTTGAAGTGGCAGGATGGAACAGAGAAAGAGAACGGATACGAAATTTACCGTAGTATAAAAGGTGTTAAAGAGATGATAGGGAAGGTTGATAAGGATACAGATAGCTTCATAGATCAATCCCCCGTACCGGGTGAAAACACTTATTATGAGGTTATTGCGTATAATCTTATAGGCGTTTCTCCGGCTACCGGTATCTCTGTTAAAATACCGAAAAAAATTATTTTCAGGGATATTGATTCATATAAATGGGCTCATGATGCTATATATACCCTTCAGGGCATGGGAGCACTCAGCAATATTCAAAACGACAGCTTTTATCCTCAGAATGTTATTACCATAGGGCAAATGGCTCAAATGGTATTAAAGAGTTTTGACATAAGTTATAGCTCGTCAACACTTCTTCCGCCAAGTGATATTATACCTAACCATATATACTACAAGGATATTGTTACTGCAATAAATTTAGGCTTAATGCATCCGGATTCAAATGGCAGGATATATCCTAATAGAGCTGCTACGAGGAAAGATATAATCCTTATACTCAGTAGCGCTTTAGGAGAGCTCGGATATCCCTTAAATCCTCACGGAACCGAGTATATTGAAAAGTATAATGACTTTTGGCAAATACCAAAGGAGGATATTAATATTGTGGCATCCTTCGCAGGGGATAGTATAATAAGCGGAAAGTCAGGTCAGATACTTGACTTGAACTCAAACACCACAAGAATAGAAGCAGTGGCATTTATATACAGGACTCTATTAAAATATAAAATCATTCGCTGATTTCTTGCGAATGGTTATAAAAACAAAAACACAGTTAAAAATACACATACTAAAAGAGAAATAAAGATAGATGCTATAATAGAGATTCTTATCCTGTCACCTTTTCGTTTAAGGCGTTTCGAGTTCAAAAAAAGTGAGAATACGCTTATAAAAAGCTGTGCCAGGGAAAGTATAAGAGAAAACTGCAAAAGGGGAGCATCCCAGTAATCACGGACTTTAATAGAGAAAAACCGATCGAAAAAGGTCTCACCCACGGGCCTGGCAAACATTATAATTGCCAGATTAACAATAATAAATCCCCAAAGTATGACACTGATGATGTCTATCATTCTTAATATAAGATCAGGACCTTTTCTTGAATTTGTACTTTTAGATAATATATTATTCAAGCTACTCACCCCGCTTCATCAGTCTTATTTTAACATTACCATATTAAGGGTTAAAGTAAAAGTACATTGTAAATATGCAGAAAATGAATTAGTATTATCGTAACACACTCACTGGCGGAGGTAACATATGTATTCAGGTATTAATTCCCAGATTAATGAATTAATAAGTGGCAACAGTAAAAACCCCCATGCTTTGCTTGGCATGCATACAGAAGAGGGTAAAATTGTTATCCGGGCATTTAATGTTCTCTCGGAAAGTATAGTCGTTAAAGATATGCATACCGGGAAAACATACCAAATGAATCGTGTTCATGAAAAGGGATTATTTGAAATTGTTCTTTTCGACAGTGAGACACCCTTCAAATACGAGCTTATCCATACAATGCCGGACGGGCACACCTATTCTGTTATAGACCCGTATTCCTTTTGGCCGACAATCTCGGACTATGATTTGTTTTTGTTTAATCAGGGCAATAATCACCGAATATATGAAAAGCTGGGATGTCATCTTTGTGAAGCAGAAGGAGTAAAAGGCGCATCTTTTGCGGTTTGGGCGCCATCTGCTAAGAGGGTAAGCGTAGTAGGCTCATTTAATCAATGGGATGGAAGAAGCCACCCAATGCGCATGATAGGAAGCTCCGGAGTATGGGAGATATTTATTCCGGGCCTTACAAAGGGTGATTTATACAAATACGAAATAAAAACGCCTACCGGTGAAATATATACAAAATCCGATCCCTATGCATTTTATTCCGAAAGAACACCGCAGACGGCTTCTGTGGTTTACGATCTTGAAAATTATGAATGGCAAGACAGCGATTGGATGGAGAAAAGAGCCAATGAAAATGTTTTTGATAAGCCTGTTAATATCTACGAGGTTCATTTAAGCTCATGGAAGCAACAGCCCGATGGCGATCCTGAATCAGAAACCGGTTATAAGCCTTATTCATATAGACAGCTTGCAGACACCCTTATACCTTATGCTAAAAAAATGGGATACACTCATTTAGAGCTCCTTCCTATTATGGAGCATCCCTTTGACGGGTCATGGGGCTATCAGGTCACCGGCTACTATGCCACAACAAGTCGGTACGGAACGCCCGAGGATTTTAAATACTTTGTTGACACCTGCCACAAAAATGGCTTAGGCATTATTTTAGACTGGGTTCCGGCCCATTTTCCAAAGGATGGACACGGGCTGGCAAGATTTGATGGAACAGCCCTTTATGAATACGAGGATAAGCGTATGGGTGAGCACCTGGGATGGGGTACTCATGTTTTCAATTATGGCCGGAATGAAGTAAAGAATTTCCTGGTTGCCAATGCTGTTTACTGGTTTGATAAGTTTCATATAGACGGTCTTCGTGTTGACGCGGTAGCCTCTATGCTTTATCTTGATTACTGTCGCGAACCCGGAGAATGGGTGCCAAATAAGCACGGTGGCAGAGAGAATCTGGAAGCAGTAGAATTTATAAAGAATCTCAACTATGTAGTATATAACTATCATCCTAATGTGATGATGATTGCAGAGGAATCCACTTCCTGGCCTAAGGTAACTAAGCCTGTTCACGAAGGCGGACTGGGTTTCTCTCATAAATGGAATATGGGTTGGATGAACGATTTTTTGAAATATGTTAGTTTAGACCCAATATACCGCAAACATAATCAAAATCTTTTGACATTCTCATTTATGTATGCGTGGAGCGAAAACTTTGTATTGGTATTATCTCATGACGAGGTAGTACACGGGAAAGCTTCCATGCTCGGAAAGATGCCAGGCGACTATTGGCAGCAATTTGCGGGACTGAGATGTGCCTATGGGTACTTTTTTGCTCATCCCGGCAAGAAGCTTCTCTTTATGGGAAGTGAGTATGGCCAGTTCATAGAATGGAAGTACAAAGAAAGCCTTGACTGGCATTTGTTAAACTATCCGATGCACGAAAAAATGAGCCTTTTTGTATCTGATTTAAATCATTTATATAAAACAGAAAGGGCTTTCTATGAGCTTGATGCAAGCAATGAGGGCTTTGAACTTATTGACTGCAATGATGTGGAAAACTCTATTATTTCATTTATAAGAAAGGGAAAGGATTGGCGCGACATGCTAATCTTTGTGTTTAATTTTACACCCGCTACCCACGAAAGCTACCGTGTGGGTGCGCCACTTAAGACAGTATACACAGAGATTTTTAATACTGATGCAGAAAAATACGGTGGTAGTGATGTGGTAAATACAAAGCCAATTTTTTCAGATGATATACCCATGCATGAAAAGCCATATTCAATGACTGTTCGGATTCCACCGTTAGGTGCAATTATTCTTCGCCCTGAAATAGAAAGGCCGAAAGATTAGAAAAGCCTGAAATAAAATTGTTTCGGACATAATTGATAAAAATTAACATTAAACTTTCTTAAAATTAAGTCTTGACAAGATAAAGTAGTCATATGTATAATATATAACTTGGTTGACAAATGACGACAAATTGTGATATAATTTTATTCAGTGAGTTTTGAGGTGGTAGTATGGATAAAAATTCTTTATCACAGATTCGTAAAGAACTTCAAGGTTGTGTTGGCAAAAGAATTCTGCTTAAAGCTAACAAGGGCCGGAAGAAGACTTTTGTCAAAGAAGGTATCGTGGAAAATGCTTATCCGAGTATTTTCACAGTTTGTTTCGAGAACGAATACAATTCGTCACGTACGGCTTCTTACAGCTATACTGATGTTCTAACCCAAACGGTCGAAGTTAAAATTATGTCAGAGAACTTGGACAATATAGCACTCTAATTATTAATCTGTGTAAAAAAGCAAAAGCAGCCATAAATAATGGCTGTTTTTTCATGCCTTCCGTCATACATTAAACATGGACAGCATATCATTAGAATTGAAGGGATAAGGGTATAAAGAGGAGGTCCTAAAATGCAGATGGAGCTATTGAAAAAGCCTTTAAGATCGTACAGGACTATTGAAATAAGGGAAACCGAGGAGATGTTGGAAAACAGCATAATTGTGCCGGACAGCAAGCCCGATATTAAGAATATTATTCTGGCAGATGCAGAATGCTTTGTTACAAGCGTTGAAAAATCGGGACGTATGGTAGAAGTGGGCGGAGAAATAAGATATCGTATATTATATTGTTCAGATACCCCCGACCAAAGAATAGAGAGTATGGTAACACAATTTACGTGGTCATTTTCAATTCAGAAACCAAAAGCGGATGTGGAAGTCGGGGCATTTGCCAGATGCCATTGTCAGCATACCGAAGCAGATGCTGTTAACGGAAGAAAAGTTGTGGCCCGTACGGTGTGTTCGCTTATTAGTCGTTTTTATGAAATAAGAACGGACGAAATTGGTAGAGAGATTCTTGGGGAAAATGTTTATTTGAAGACAACACCAATAAATATTATTTCGCTTAAAGACAGCGGAGATATTATGGCCAAAGTATCAAATATATTGTCCCTTCCGCACGGTAGCCCGGCAATCAAGGAGATATTATTTTCACGGATTAATGTTGGATCGGCTGAACTGACCTATAGGGAGGATGAACCCGCCCTTGAAGCAAAAGGCACAGCCTACTTACTATATCGCAGTGATACTATTGATGAGAGCATAGAATCTGTAGTTCTTGAATTTCCTATAAAAACCGTAACAGGTATTCAGACATTGCCTAATGAAATAGTTTTAACTACAAATGTACTAAGAAACTGGGAATTAGAAGCCTTGGAGGATGCTGACGGTCTGTTGACACAAGTATCTATAAATCTTGAGCTCCAGGTGGATGCCCAAGCATTAGTGCCGGAGGAACAAATTATTATAGAAGATGCTTACTCTATTGAATATAAATTAGATTTGAAAAAGACTTCTATAAATATTGTTACTGACGAGCGGGAGATATGTGATTACATTGAGATAAACCAAAAAATCAGGATTGAAGACCCGGACGACAGGTTGGCTGAGGTGCTCATGGTATGTGCCAATGAGCGTAATATAGCTTCTATGATAAGTGAAAAGGTAGTTAATGTTCAAGGAACATTGGGTGTTGATGTGGTCTATATGACAAGCAACCGGGAAGTTAAAAATTATTTTATGGAGCTACCTTTCAGCCAAAAGTTTGATTTGCCGGATGAAGGACAGTGGCAAGTGGTTCAATCCTGCTTCAGTATTGATGATGTATGCTTTGATATCTCCGGAAATGATACTATCGAGTTACGCATCAAACTGAATACCAAGATCCGCATGGCAAGATTTGAAGAAATAGTCTGTGCAGAGGATTTAACCGCAGTAAAAGAAGAGAGCCGGAAAAAAGCTCCAATCGTCCTCTATTTTACTCATCCGGGAGATACTATGTGGAGTATAGCAAAGAAATATAGAATACCGCTATCACGACTAGCTTTGGATAATGGCCTCGATGCTTCGGAAAATCCGCAGATCGGCCAAAAGCTGTTTATTATGTAACTGAGACAGCTTATATTACGCTTATATAAAATAGCTAAAACAAAGGCAACCGGTCACGGTTGCCTTTTAAGAATAATGCGAACTAATTTGTAGTGTGCCTACTGTCATTCTGAGTGCCTTCGAAGAATTTTTTACGTCTAACAAGGGAGCGGCTGCAAGAATCTTACTTCGAACGCCTATAAGCACCTAGCTATACAAGATCAATCCCCCCCGGTAAGTGACATGGCTCCGTCTTCGCTCCGCCATGTCCGGTGGAAGAGGTCTTTTGCTCACGGGTCGCTCATACATTTTCAGCAAAGTTAACGTACGGTGGTCTTTCCTTCGAAGCGACCGGCTTATCTCAGTAAGAAACCTTGCATCCACTCTATATGGTTCAACAGATCAAGTGCCATATGTTACATTGATAGTAACTGCTGGCGC
>CAYUZC010000108.1:1538-6665 GCA_964449525.1 uncultured Ruminiclostridium sp. | reverse complement strand
TAAAGCCCAATAACTATCCGAAGGTATACTGTGTAAATGTGGCAGATAGATGGAGGGAAAGATTACGCACCTTAACTGGGGAGGTCTGTACGGTATGCTATGCATAGTGATTAATGTTTCGCTACGTAGTAATCTTTATCGGGAGATAAAGTTGAACGTACAGAAGTCAGTTCGAGTGGTAGTATCGAAGAAGTCTATGAAAATAGATGAAGAAAAGGACTCGACGGTTGAGATAAGACAGATGTCACTTACTTGAAACATGAAAATAGCAGTTGCTCGAAAGAGGTTACTTACTTGAAAATAGATTGGAAATCGAAGATAGACAGTAAGAACGCTTAGTGCAGATAGATAGGGGATACAAGGCATAGGCACATCTTATTATCAACTGAACCGCCGTGTACCGAACGGTACGCACGGTGGTGTGAGAGGACGGGGGTTAGTCACCCCCTCCTACTCGATTATAAAAAAATATGAAACAATATTATGATAGTTTGGAGGTCTTTATATGCAATACTGGAACGAAAAATTAGAAACTATTGACAGAGAAAGTCTTAGAAAGATTCAAGGTGAGAGACTTAAAGAGACAGTAAAGAGAGTATACGAAAACGTACCTTATTACGCTGAAAAAATGAAAAAGGCTGGTATCATCCCGGATGATATTAATACGGTGGATGACCTTTCAAAACTGCCATTTACTTATAAGACCGATTTGAGGGATAATTACCCATTTGGAACTTTTGCCATTCCGATTAAAGATGTTGTTCGTGTTCACGCTTCTTCAGGTACAACAGGAAAACAGACCGTTGTAGGGTATACCAAAAAAGATATAGAGATATGGGCTGAATGCGTCGCACGCTGCCTAACAAGTGCAGGGGTTAATAAGAATGATATTGTTCATATTGCATACGGATATGGCCTTTTTACAGGAGGTTTGGGCTTACATTATGGTGTTGAATGTGTAGGTGCTACGGTAATTCCTGTCTCAGGAGGAAATACTTCAAGGCAGATACAGCTTCTTAAGGATTTTGAGGCAACCGTACTCTGCTGTACTCCATCATATGCTCTGTATTTGGCAGATGAGATGAAAGCAGCTGGGTTAACCAAGGATGATTTAAAACTGAGAATTGGTATTTTTGGTGCAGAGCCCTGGTCGGTGGAGATGAAAAATCAGATTGAGAATCGTCTGGGAATAAAAGCTTATGATATTTATGGCTTAAGTGAAATCATGGGGCCGGGGGTGGCAATGAACTGTGATTGTCAGGAAGATCTTCATATCATATCGGACAGCTTTATTGCAGAAATTATTGATTCCGAAACAGGGGAAGTGTTACCTGAAGGCTCTAAGGGTGAATTAGTCTTTACCTGTATTACAAAGGAAGCCTTACCTCTTATAAGATATAGAACCAGGGATTTATCAGTGTTGACCTATGAAACTTGTGCCTGTGGAAGAACAAGTACCAGAATGGAAAAAGTAACCGGAAGATCAGACGATATGCTAATTATACGCGGTGTTAATGTGTTCCCTTCTCAGATAGAATCTGTGTTATTAAAATACAGCGAGGTAGAGCCCCACTATATGATTTATGTAGATCGTGTAGATAATCTTGACATAATGGAAATACAAATAGAAATGAACTATAGCATATTTTCTGACCAGATTAAGAAGATAGAGTCTATTGAACGTAAGCTGCGTCATGAAATAGAATCCACATTAGGTATTAATGCAAAAATAAAGCTTGTTGAACCTAATACAATAAAGAGAAGCGAAGGTAAGGCAAAACGTGTAGTAGATAACCGAAAGATATTTTAACTAACAAAGGTTAACAGTAATTAATTAAGCTTGGAATACAGATAAAAGTATTGGTTAAACAGCCAATACTTTTTTCATATCATTTGGTATCGGAGCCACAATTTCAATTCTTTGGCCGCTCAATGGATGATCAAAGGCCAGACTATATGAATGAAGAGCCTGCCTTTCTATAAGGTCAGTTTTAATATCTGAGTACAACCAATCACCGAGAAGAGAGTGTCCCATAGCTCGGGTATGAACACGTATTTGGTGGGTTCTTCCGGTCTCCAAAATGAATTGAACCAAGCTCAAATTGTTATGAATCTCCAAGGTTTTGTATTTTGTAACCGACGGGGCTCCCGATGGGTCAACAATTCTTTCGATAATACTACCACTTTTACGGGCTATAGGTTGGTTAATTATGCCCTCCAAAGGATCAAATGTGCCATGAACTATTCCCAGATACGCCTTAAATACTCTGTTTTCCTTCATCTGGTTTATAAGTCTATCCTGAATATGAGAGTTCTTTGCGAATAATACAATACCTGAGGTGCCTTTATCAAGCCTGTTTATGGGGCGTACTTTTATTGAAAGACCTTGCTTTATAAAATAGGCCAAAACTTGCTGAGCCAAGGTGCCTGTCGAATGTCCCGCAGATGGGTGAACCGTAACGCCGGGCTTTTTATTGACAGCAAGAAAGCAATCATCTTCAAATAGTATTGAAAGCTCTGAGGCCTCAGGCTGAATAAAAACTTCTTCGTTAAAACTAATTATTACGCTTAAAATATCACCCTTTTGAACAGAATCGACAGTTCGTATCGGCTTTTCATTTAATAATATACCGCCACTTGCTTTAAGCTTATTAATCAATCGCCCGGAGAGCTTCATTTCTTTTTTTAGCACATGTAAGACTTTCTTTTTATTGTTTTGTTCGGCAATTTCTAAGTCAATTCTCATAAAAGCTCCCTAATAAAATATAAAAAGTTCAGAGTATTTAGTATTTATATAAAGTGAAGTTACCATTATAATATATATATCCATCGGTTACATGACATTAACCGTTACCAAAATCGAAAATTGCTCATTATAAATCATTATAATCGTTTTTATTAGGAGAGTACAAATGTTTATTGGTGTTTTGAATGTCGTTATGTATCTAAGTGAACCCCAATCCCTAAAGGATAAAAGACGGATAATAAAAAGTCTAATAGAGAGGCTCAAGAATAAGTTCAATATTGCTGTAGCCGAAATAGGGGATTTGGATTCATGGAACAACTGCCGGCTGGGTCTTGTCTGCATATCAAATGAAGCAGCACATGCAGATAGTATGATGGCATCTGCAGTAAACTTCATCGAGAGCCGGGGAACGGTAGAGATTACATCAATAGAGACTGAGATTATTCCTTATTCATGAAGCGATACTTATTTAGTGACTACTGTGCAAACTTGTTAATATGAGCCTGCGAATATCAATAAAATTGCCGTAGCGATGGCAAGGCAATTTTATTATATTAAGTTTTGTTTGCATAAATGATAGAGGTATTATATTCGAGCTATATGTTGTGATAATATATTAATTTGAAAGAATTTTTAAGGAATGGTTCTTTGCGATAGCTTTGGGCCTGACTATTTTTTAGTACTTCATTGGAGATATTATGAAGCTTAATGTTGCAAAGACCTTTACCATCAGCCTTGCCTTTTTTACTATCAGTCTGGCATGGACAATATATAACACCTTTGTTCCGGTATTCTTGCTAGGAAATGAGCAAATCGCCGGACTTATTAAAAGCTCAACGGTACTGGGCGTGATTATGACTTTGGATAATTTTTTTGGATTAATCTTTCAGCCTTATTTCGGCGCTCTAAGTGATAAGACCAAGACAAAGTTCGGAAGAAGAATGCCATTTATAATTATTGGGATACCTTTATCTGCTTTATTCTTTTTTATGATACCTTTTTACAATGAGCTGGGTAACCTATTTCCTTTTGATATACGACTGATAATTCTTATGATATCTGTAATCTGTATGAATTTTTTCATGAGCATATACAGGGCACCGGCCACAGCTTTGATGCCGGATGCTACACCCACCCGTTTAAGAAGCCCGGCAAATGGGATTATAACGGCAATGGGTGGACTTGGAACCATTATCGCTTTTTCCTTGGGAGGTAAACTATTTAATATTAATTACAGATACCCTTTCGTAGTTGGTAGCGCTATTATGATAGTGGCTGTAATTGCTTTGTTTTTTTTCCATAAAGAGCCTGAAGAACCATATTCGGCTGACGAACAAGAGTCAGAAAAAGTGGATACAGGATTTCTTTTTGGAAAAAATGGAGAAAAGCCTGCAATTCTAAAAACTCCTTCTCTGTTAAATATGCTGATAACCGTATTCTTTTGGTACTGCGGATTTGAATGTATAAATGCCTTTTTTACACTCTATTGTCAGGAGAAATTTAATATACTTCCAGGAGATGCCACACAAATGCTGGCACCAATGGCTGTAATATTTATGATTTGTGCATTTCCTGCAGGTTATGTAGGCGGAAAAATAGGACGTAAAAAATCAATGCTCATAGGTAATGCAGTTGTTGTTACAGCCTTTATAATAGTATTTATGCTCAAGGAACAGACATTTCTTTCTGTGCTTTTAGGAATAAGCGGAATGGGTTGGTCTCTGATAACCACAAACGCCTATCCTGCAGTGGCTGAGATGGCGCCAAAAGGACATACCGGACAATACACGGGATATTACTATGTTTTTACCTTTGCTGCCAGCATTGCCAGCCCAATACTTTATGGACTGACAGTGGATATATTAAGGAGTCAGGCTTATTTATTCATATTTGGAGCGATAATGTTTATCCTTGGGATGGTGTTCCTTGCTAAGGTTAAGCGGCAGGATGTATACCGACAAATTGGTACTAAGGAATAAATAGAAGGATAGCCTAGTAAGTATATAGCACTATACAATCAATAAATACTCAAGTTTTCCGAAGTTCTTGCATATGGTGAATAAGAGCTATTTTACGGAAAGCGTGTCTTTATGTTTTTAGAGTTCGTAACACAAAATTGGCTGGTATTACTTGCTTTTGCAGGTATAGCAGCATATATTATCTATTTGACAATAACAAAGCAATGGACAAAAGTAAGAGAATTTGCATATCAAACAATGCTGTTAGCCGAGAGAATCTTTTCTGAACAGGACGGAAAAATCAAGTTTGATTTCGTTGTTAGAATTGTTTATAAATACTTGCCACCATGGGTTAAAATATTTTTTACCGAAGAACATTTAAGAAAATTAATACAAGAGTGGTATGATATTGCCAAGGATTTT
>CAYUZC010000108.1:0-1438 GCA_964449525.1 uncultured Ruminiclostridium sp. | reverse complement strand
GATAAAAAGCTTAATGAACCTGATGACCTTAGAATAGAAGAGTTTGACAAAGTGGGCAAACGTTTTAAAATAATGTTAGGATGGATGGAAAAGCAAAGCTGATTATTTGATTGTTAATCTAGTACGTTCGTTTCAAAACAAATAATAAGGTAATGAAAAGCATAAGAATATTCTAAACACACTTGACAATCGATTAAAACAGATTATAATGAGTAATTAGTAAATCATATTGAGTAATTTGTAATCGAGGTGACTATGTTTAATAGAGTTTTAGTATCACAGCTAACTAATAGGCTAATTGAATCAAGAAAATTTATACAAATTGTTGTTGGCCCGAGACAGACTGGTAAAACAACTGCCGTTATACAAGCTCTTAAACAACTGAGTTTGCAGAAACATTTTGTAAGCGCAGACGATCCGAATCTTGTTTCCTCAGAGTGGCTTCGAAACGAATGGGAGCTAGCGCGCGCTTATGCAAAAAATAATGAAGCAATCCTCGTGATTGATGAAATTCAGAAAATAAGCGATTGGTCTTCAATCGTTAAACTTCTCTGGGATGAAGACAGTAGACTAAGTATTCCTCTAAAGGTGGTTTTAACGGGCTCTTCTTCACTGTTGCTACAGAAGGGGCTTACAGAGTCTTTGATGGGTAGATTTGAAATTCTTTATTCTCCACATTGGAGCTATATCGAATGCAAAGAAGCATTTGGCTACAGCCTTGAGGATTTTCTTTTTTTTGGTGGGTATCCAGGGGCGGCTTCGCTAATTAAGGATGAAAATCGTTGGGCACGCTATATGGGTACTTCGATTGTAGAACCCACGATTTCACAAGATATTCTAATGATGCAAGAAGTGAGAAAACCCGCACTACTAAGATCACTTTTCATGCTGGGTTCTGGATATAGCGCACAGGAATTATCTTTTACTAAAATGCTTGGGCAACTGCAAGACGCAGGAAACACCGTAACCTTAGCCCATTATCTTGATCTTCTTGGAAAAGCCAATATGCTTATCGGTTTACAAAATTATTCTGGAAATAAAATTCGTTCACGAAAAAGTTCACCAAGATTTATGGTCTTCGACACTTCTCTCATGACTTATGCAGACGGTGCAAATAGACGGCGGTTACTCGAAAACTCAACTGAACGCGGTAGGCTTGTAGAAAGTGCAGTAGGCGCTTATTTACTCGCACGAGGAAAAGAAGAAGGGTTTGAGGTTTATTGGTGGCGCGAACGCAATAACGAGGTTGATTTTGTTATTAAAAAAGGAAGCAGACTTACAGCAATTGAGGTAAAAAGTGGCAGAGTAAAAAATGTTGGTGGAAGTCTGGAATTCAAGAAACTGTATCCGGAAGCCTTTTCTCTTATTGTCGGAAGTGCAAATTTTAAATTAGAGGATTTCTTGCTAGGGAAGATACCAATTTTCTTATAACGCTCTC
>CAYUZC010000107.1:0-6676 GCA_964449525.1 uncultured Ruminiclostridium sp. | reverse complement strand
CACAGGCACAAAAGCTTACTGAATATGCCAGAGCAAATAATCTGGTAATAGCTGAAGCTATTTGGACCAGATATTTACCGATGTCTAAAATGATAAATGAACTGATTGACAGTGGCGTAATTGGAGATGTCAAACTATTAACTGCTGATTTAGGCTATTTAATAGATCACAATGAAAGAATTGTAAATCCTGCATTGGCAGGAGGTGCTTTACTGGATGTCGGTGTATATCCTCTTAATTTTGCTTCAATGGTGTTTGGAGATAAAATAGCAAAATCTTCATCTATCTGTACCTTAACCGATACAGGTGTAGACTCATCCGGAAATGTAACCCTTTGCTTTGAAGACGGGAAAATGGCCGTTCTTTGTTTTAGCGCAGTTGCTCAAACTATGCGTCAGGGTATTGTTTATGGTGACAAAGGAACTCTTGTTGTGGAAAACATCAACAACCCGGAATTAATCCGTATTTACAACCTTGACATGGAAGAAATTGCTTCCTATTCTGCTCCGGATCAAATTACAGGGTTCGAGTATCAAGTGGAATCAGTTATTAATGCCATTGAAAATGGACTTGTTGAATGTCCTGAAATGCCTCATAGTGAAATTATCAGAATTATGAAGCTTATGGATGGCTTCCGAAAAGAATGGGGAGTAATATATCCACCTGAAATCGAAAGCCTGTGATTTGTTTGTAAAATTATAAATAAATATTCAATTAGGAAAGCAGCTTTTTATTAAAGCTGCTTTCCCTTTTGTATTTACTTTGAGAACAATCTCTTTCTCAAGCTATCCAAGAAAGAAGTTTTTACAGGTAAAGCACTCTTTATTTTGATATTCAACATACCTGAATTTGTATCGCCAAGACATTCAATAGTAATACCTTCCTGCTTTTTGATAATCTCTATTTTTGTTATGCCTTTATTATATTTATTACAGGCATCACTAAAGAACAGAGAGCAGAGACCCATAATCTGCTTTTCATTTAAAATCGGTTCCAGATATTCCTTTGCTATGTTATTTACGCTACTGTAGTCTTTGTAGGTCAATTCAGAAAAATTGCTACCGTCAATAGATATATCCACCAAAATTTCCTTGCCATCTTTTTTGGCAATTATATCGGCATACCCGTCACTTGAAGTATAGGCCAGTTTATCACTTTTGTTCATCTTTTTTGCCAGATTTTCAAGACCTTCTTTAATGGTATTGAGTGTCCGAGTTTCTACCCTATCAAAAAATCCCCCTTGAGAACCCGTCAACCCCACAGCAGCCATAACCGAGCTTGGACTTGTAAGTGCGACAATTATTGTCACAAGCAGAAAAACACTTAATATTGATACCACCGTTCTTTTAAACATAACCCTTCTCCTCCTTGGATTGTTTTCCAATTTAGAATGTCCAGACCAAGGAGAAACTTGCATATATTTTCAAAAATTAAACAAATGAAATCAAACTGTAATATGCACCTATTTATTTATACTTATTATCTGTAAAACTTTACACATACAGGAGTGGGAACGGCGTAATCTGCTACTTTAGAAAGCTTTCCGGTATCATTATCGATACTGAATACGGAAATATTATCTGTATCCTGATTGCAAATCAGCACAAATTTACCTGTAGGATCAATAGTAAAGTTTCTCGGAGTTTCACCGCCACATGGAATACTTTCAACAAATGACAACATTCCGGTTTGCTTATCAATTGAATAAGTAACAATGCTGTTATGACCACGATTTGATCCATACAAAAATCTTCCGTCAGGAGTGATATGTATGTCAGCACATATATTACCACCCTCAAAGGGGCCGTATATGGTATCTATCTCCTGTACCTCCTGAAATGTACCGTTTTCTGAGTCATATAAAAGTACAGATATAGAGCATAAAATTTCATTTATCAGATAACAATAATCCCCATAGAATTCACAATGTCGTGGTCCTGCACCGGGCTTGGCCTTAAACCAAGGAGTCTCATTGGGTATGAGTCTACCATTAACAAAGTCTGTTTTGTATATCATAAGTTTATCTATTCCAAGGTCGGGTACAAAAGCTCTCTTATTTTCAAAGTCGAAAGTAAGTGAATGAGCATGGGGCGAAGTTTGACGTATCTTATCTACACTAGACCCCTCATGTTGAATAAAACAGCTAGTCTCTCCCAAGGAACCATCTTGATTAATTGGAAACACACATACGCTACCACTCATGAAATTGCTGACAAATACATGTGTATTCTCTTTATTGACTTCTACATGGCAGGGATCTGTCCCTCCGGTAGGCCTAGTATTTAGATATATAAGATCCTTTGTCTCAGGGGCAATTTTGTATGAGCTCACACTTCCGCAAGCCATTCCTTTATACTCTTTTAATTCGTTTACAGCATAAAGATACTCACCTGACGAATCTATAGTAAGATATGATGGGTTAACCGTTTCGGCAGCTAAACCATCCGCAATAAGTTCACCTGTCCCGACATTGAATTTAAAACGATATATTCCTTTGCCCTTGCCGTCGAGAATTTGCCCGGTGCCGAATTTTATTGGCTGCGTATATGATCCGACATATATATAAAGGTTATCTTGCATAGTAGCCCCCTCCGTAGATGTAAAATACTAATTAATTGATATACTTGTTCATAGCTTAAGAACTGTTCTGCCAAGAGATTTTCCAGTTTTAAGGTCTGCCAAGGCCAGATTAATTTCATCAAGGTCATAGGTTTTATAGATATAAGGGTCTAGTATTCCTTTTTCTACAAGACGAATGGTTTCAACCAAATCTCTGCGATTGCTACCCCGTATACCTATGATTTCTTTTTCTTTCATAGCGGTACTCTGAAACTCTGCACAAAATGTATCTTCACAATAGCCAACCATGATAACTTTACCTCCGGGTCGGCATATATCAAGACCTGTCTGAACAGAGGAATTTATACCTATATTGTCAAAGACAGCATCGCACATTTCGCCTGAAGTTATCTCTTCAACAACATCATATAGATTTTGTTTTGATGTATTTACTACATGATCTGCTCCATACTTCTTGGCTATTTCAAGTTTCTTATCGTTTCGGCTCGTACAGAAAATTTCGGCACCAAAATGTTTGGCTATTTGTATACCTTGAAAGCCTAGTCCGCCAATACCTAATATGCATATTCTATCTGTAGCTCTCACCTGAGCTTGATTCTTTATTGCATGGTACATACAAGCTACAGCATCGGGTATTATTGCTGCTTTTTCAAAAGGCACATTATTACCTATTTTCAAAAGATTATCTGCCGGAGCAACCATATATTCTTCATGTCCTCCATTGCGTTCAAACCCCAGACGAATAAGTTTTGAGCAGAGATTACCCCTTCCGGTGGTGCAGAATCGGCAAGTATTGCACAGAATATCAATTGCTACAATAACCCTGTCACCTATTTCAAAACCGGTAACATCCTCACCTAATTTCCATACCTCTCCGGCTGTTTCATGTCCCGGAACATAAGGAACTTTTACTGTGGCCAAACGCCCCTCCTGAATATGCAAATCCGTCCCGCAAAGACCACTTGCCCTAACCTTTATCAGTACTTCACCGCGTTGGGGTGTTGGTATAGGTATTTCTTTAATTTTAAGTTCATGGTGAAACTGCTCCAATACCGCAGCTTTCATTGTTTTAATCATGGTACCACCACATTTCATTTTTTGTATTTAGCTTATTTTTTCTTGATATATTTTTTTGTGTCGATGACAACAGCAATAAGTATGATTGCGCCCTTAACAAAATAAACAAGATAAGGGTTTACCTGAATATAAACAAGACCGTAGCTTATAACTTGAAACAACAGAACACCGGTAATAACACCCTTAATAGTACCTATTCCACCTCTCATGGATACACCGCCCACAACACATGCAGCAATTGCATCCAATTCATAGCCTTGACCGAGCGCATTCGTGGCACTTCCGGTACGTGCCACTTCAAGAGCACCACCAAAACCGTAAAGCAATCCTGCCAAAACATAAATAGCGAGAGTGTTTAGTATTATATTTACACCTGATACATTGGCTGCCTCGATGTTTCCACCGATTGCAAACATATTTTTGCCTAATTTGGTCTTATTCCAGATAAACCAAATAAATGTGATTACCACTACCGCATATACTATTATATATTGGAGCCTAAATCCAAGAATAGTAACCCCGTTTTGTGCAAAGCCTGTAAATTTCGTGTCAAGTACGCCTATAGGGGCTGAATTGCTTACTGCGTCGAAATAAACCGACATCAAACCATATACCACCAGTTGCATTCCAAGTGAAGCTATAAATGGAGCGACCTTCTGCTTTGACACAAGATATCCATGAAAAAGTGAAAACAAAGCACATATTATCATCGCTAATAGTATAGGAATCCATATCGGTAACCGCATAAGATTCGGAAAAACTCTGGCTGTATAATCAGGAGACTGTAATAAAGATGCAGTTACAAGACCTGCCAGGCCTATAAGACGTCCGGCCGAAAGATCGGTACCCCCTAACACAATAGGACCTGCAATGGCACAGGCAAAGATCATTCTGGTTGCCGATTGACTAAGAATAAACCCGGCATTTTTTAAACTAAGAAACGAAGGTTCAATGACAATAATTGTTAAGAATAACAGAGATAATACAATGTAGATAGCATTATTAACAATTATGTCTTTTATTTTTTTTGGTTGACCCAGTTGTGATTGTAAAGCTAATAATTTCATAAATCTTTATCCTTCCCTTATAACGTCTCTATATGCCACCAAAAAGGTGGGGAAAACCTTAATTCTCGTTATAGGTATTTTGAAGCAAGCCTGAGTAGCTCTTCCTGTGTAGTAGTATTCGCATCAACAATACCAGCTACGCGTCCATTGCTCATAACCATAATCCTATCGGAGATTCCTAGCAACTCCGGCATTTCGGAAGAAATAAAAATTATGGCATTGCCTTTTTCAGCGCACTCTATAATAAGCTGATATATATCATATTTAGCACCTACATCTATACCTCTTGTAGGCTCGTCCAGAAGCATAACTGTAGGTTCGGTTAATAGCCAGCGGCCCATAATAACCTTTTGTTGGTTTCCACCTGATAAATTCTGTATTTTTGCCTTTGAGCCAGGTGTTTTTACGCTGAGAGCATCTATAACCCATTTTGTATCTTCAGCTATTTTTTTCTCGTTTAAAATACCAAACTTGTTTGTGTAATTATCTATATTGGCAATCATACTGTTAAAAGTAATATCCAAAGTAGGAAATATGCCTGTCTCGCGACGTTCTTCAGTCAATAATGCAAAACCGTTTGCCTTTGATTCGCGAGCATTGCTGTTCTCTATATTTTCATCCTTTAATTTTATGGCCCCGCCTTTTCTTTTACGAATTCCAAACAGGGTTTCTATGGTTTCTGTTCTACGGGATCCCATCAGACCGGCAACCCCTAATATTTCCCCTTTTCTTAATTCAAAAGAGGCATCAACTACTGTGGGCATATATTCGCCTGACAAATTGTCTACATGAAGAATTATTTCTTCTGATGGCTTCATCTTTTTTGGTGGGAAACGGTTATTAAGCTCACGCCCGACAATAAGGGCAATAAGATTATCTATAGTAATATTTTCGCATTTTCCTGTATGCACCCATTTACCATCTCTCATAACAGTTACTTCATCAGCAATTTGAATAATCTCTTCCAGTTTATGAGATATGTATATTATGCCGCAGCCTTCTTTGCGAAGTTTATTTATTATCTTAAATAAATGTTTTACCTCGACTTCGGTGAGAGAAGAGGTTGGTTCATCAAAAACAATAATTTTAGCATGGCATGATACCGCTTTTGCGATTTCAACCATCTGCCGTTGAGAAACCGATAATGTTCCGATAATTGACTTAGGATCTATGTTTATATTCAGATCCTCAAAGATCTTTTGGGTATCGTTATACATTTTTTTACTGTCTACAACAATACCTTTCATAGGAAATCTTCCGAGCCAGATGTTCTCCATAACGCTTCTGTCTTGTACTTGATTAAGTTCTTGGTGAACCATAGAGACACAATTATCCAGAGCTTGTCTCGGATTTGCGAAATGAACCTTCTGACCATTATAAACAATCTCACCACTGTCCTCCTGATAAATACCAAAAAGACATTTCATAAGAGTTGATTTTCCCGCACCATTTTCTCCTATAAGTGCATGTACCGAATAAGGGCGTATTTTAAAATTAACTTCATCCAGTGCCTTTACACCCGGGAAGCTCTTACATATCCCATTCATTTCTAATAGATATGTATCCATTTTATTTAGTCCTTGTTGTATCATCTTTTATCACCCTATTTCAATCAGTGCATAGGCTGCGTAAACAGCCTATGCACTCTATCTCATTTAGAATTAATCCATAAACTATTTCAGTGCTTTTTCATACATTTCTTCTGCAACATTTACATTATCTTTTCCGATTGGGATATAAGGAACACGAATAGCCTTCATCTCATCGGGATCAATTTCAATACCTTCATAGACATCTTTGCCTGTTGCAACATTAAAAGCCATTGTATAGATATTTAGGCCCTCTGAATAAGCGTCTGACAGGATAGATCCAATTATAGTTCCATCTTTTATAGCAGGAAGAACCTCAGGCAGAGCATTAATTCCTACAGCGCCCATAACTTTTTTAGCATC
>CAYUZC010000106.1:4713-6731 GCA_964449525.1 uncultured Ruminiclostridium sp. | reverse complement strand
TTTCTGTTTATATTTTGCTTGTAACTTTATGTTAACAGGATGTCATCTTCTTTTCTATTTATATTCCTTTTCTTTTCTGAAACCCTACAGTAACTTTACGCTACGCAGAATTAAACTCATTTGAATTCCAGTAGATAAGTTTATATTTTAAAATCTTAACCGGTGATATATAATATAGCTTATTAATGATAATCGGCCTAAAAGTCTAATTTGGAGGTAAATTAAATGAAAAATGGTAAGCTTTATGAAGTTAGACCAATTACGAACCTTAAGGAGATGCTTGATTCTAGTGTGGAACTTTATGGGGACAAAGCGGCATTTTTATCGAAACCGAAGGGACAGGCTGATTATGCTGCAATAACTTACAAACAATACAAAGGCGATGTAGAGGCATTTGGTACGGCATTGATTAGTTTAGGCTTGAAGGGTGGTAAAATTGCACTTATCGGTGAAAACCGCTATGAATGGTCAATATCATATCTCGCCATTGTTAATGGAACGGCGGTAATAGTACCCTTGGACAAAGAGCTTCCGCCGAATGAGATTGAACTTTTATTAGAGCGTTCAGATTCAGACGCTATTATTTATTCCGGGAACGTCAAAGACAAAATAGAGCTATTGGCAGGAAAGAATAAGTCACTGCGCTATTTTATCAGTATGGATGCTGAAAAGGATGAGGGCAATATTTTATCCTTTAATCTCCTGTTACAAAAGGGGCACAGCTTGCTGAAAGATGGTAACCGCGAATTTATTGATGCTGAAGTTAATGCAGAAGTCATGAATATGTTGCTTTTTACATCCGGGACGACAGACACAGCAAAGGCAGTTATGCTATCACATAAGAACATTAGCGAGAATCTGATGAACATGTGCTCTATGCTGTATATCGATGAAAAGGATATATTTTTATCCATACTTCCCATACATCATACATATGAATGCACATGCGGTTTTTTATGCCAGCTTTACAGAGGCTGTACCATTGCTTATTGTGAAGGATTAAGACATATAGTAAAAAATCTGAAGGAATCAAAGGCAACTATGATGTTGGGTGTACCTTTGGTTTTTGAATCAATGTACAGGCAAATAATGAACCAAGCTATAAAATCCAAGGGTAAGGGTAAAATTAAATTTGCCATAGGGCTTAGTAACGCTTTAAGAAAAGTTGGACTTGATATCCGCAGCAAACTATTTAAGCAAGTTCATGAGGCACTAGGTGGAAATATGAGGATGTTTATAAGCGGAGCCGCTGGAATTGATCCTCAAATAGCAAAGGGTTTCAGAGAACTGGGTATATCGTTGGTACAGGGATATGGCCTTACTGAATGTGCACCGATAGTAGCGTTGAATAGAAATAATTACTACAAGGATGAGGCGGCGGGGCTCCCTCTTCCGAATCTCAAGGTAGAAATAGACAATCCGGATGAAGATGGAATCGGCGAAATAAAATGTAAGGGCACAAGCATTATGATGGGATATTATGGTAACCAGGAGGCTACAGCCGAGGTTATAAAGGACGGATGGTTCTATACAGGTGACAGCGGGTTTATTGATGCGGATGGCTTTGTCCATATCACCGGTCGAAAAAAGAATGTAATAATTACAGGAAACGGGAAAAATGTATTCCCGGAAGAGATAGAGACACTATTGAACAGAAGCCCATATATTAAGGAGTCCCTGGTATTTGGTAAAGGTCTATCGGACGGTGACACCGTAATTTGCGCTAAAATAGTTCCCGATAAGGAAAAAATTGAAGAGGATATAAAAAATAATTCAGCGCCGGGATCTACTGTTCAGACAATTATTGAAGCAGAAGTTAAAAATATTAATAAAAGTATGGTGACATATAAATATATTAAGGAATTTACTCTTCAAGATGAGGAATTCGTTAAGACTACAACGAAAAAGATTAAACGCCATGAGAATTAATTAAAAACATTGCGAGTATACCATAAAAGAGTCGGTAAATATTAAAACCGGCTCTTTTTATTGCTTTTGGTATAGGAAAAGACTTATAT
>CAYUZC010000106.1:3003-4703 GCA_964449525.1 uncultured Ruminiclostridium sp. | reverse complement strand
CTAAAAAGATTAAACGTCATGAAAATTAATCAGAAATAGTGCGAGTATACTATAAAAGAGCCGGTAAATGTTATAAACCGGCTCTTTTTAATTGCTTAAGGTATAGGAAAAGACTTATATGTATATATTATTTTCAACAATATCGCTTTAATTGTCAGATTGACTTTGATATAATGTTAAAGGTTTGTTAAGTAATTGTTAATTATAGATTAATGAATTTGAAATTAGTAATTTAATAAATTCTTCAAATTGATATTGAAAGGGGAAGTCTATGTTCGCTTTAGCCATTGTGTTACTCTTGGTTTGTGCTTCGGTCTTTGTTAACGGATGGACGGATGCCCCAAATGCTATCGCAACTGTTGTTTCAACCAGAGTATTAAGTCCCAAGGCGGCTGTAATTTTAGCGGCGATATTTAATTTAGCAGGTGTTTTTCTTACCGGCTCGGCTGTTGCCAATACCACCGCAAAAATTATTGAAATCGGTACCGGACAAGATGCTCTTGTCACCTTAGCAGCGGCACAGTTATCCATAGTCATTTGGGCCGTATCAGCATGGAGATACGGTATTCCTACAAGTGAAAGTCATGCGTTGATTGCAGGACTCATGGGAGCCGGAATCGCCTTTAGAGGAATTGATGCTTTTAATTGGGATGAGTTTAAAAAGGTTCTTATCGGTCTCGCTGTTGCAACGGTATTAGGGTTTATATCTGGATTTCTTGTAACAAAGGGAATTGCCTTTTCATTTAAAGGCGTAAATCGGCACAAGGCAAATACATTCTTTTCTTGGGGACAGATTTTTTCTGCAGCCTTAATGGCTTTCAGCCATGGTGCTCAGGACGGACAAAAATTTATGGGAATATTTGCTCTTGCTCTTGTAGTGGGTGGTGTTTTCCCTCCCAGTGAAAGTCTTTTTATACCCATTTGGGTTATGCTTTTAGTCTCGCTCCTCATGGCAGTGGGAACCTCAATTGGCGGTTATAAAATAATAAAAACAATGGGTATGGACATGGTCAGCCTTGAAAAATACCAGGGCTTTTCGGCTGAAATAGGCGCTTCAGCTTGTATGATAGGTGCTACCGTTCTAGGCATTCCGTTAAGTACTACCAATGCAAAAGGCACCGCTATTATGGGTGCGGGTGCCGCAAGAAGACTGTCAAATGTTAACTGGAATGTGGTCAAGGAAATGTTGATTGCGTGGGCATTAACTTTCCCTGCTTGTTTGATATTAGGCTATGTTATGGCCAAACTGTTTAATTTTATATTCTGATAGGAGGAACTAAAATGGGTTTATTTTCTAATAAAGATGTTGACTGTTTTGAATTATTTGAACTTTCTATTTCTTTTTCAAGTAGGGCTGCGGTATCATTGAAAAAAGCTTATGAAGACGGGATTGTAGATTATAACGAGCTTAGGAATCTAAAGGGTATTGAACACGAGGCAGACATCCATGTGCATCGTTGCTTAAAGTTGGTAGAAGAGGCCTTTATTACGCCTATAGACCGTTCTGATATAGTAGAGATAATAAAGGAAATTGAGAATATTACTGACAGCATTGATTCAATTGCCAATCATACCTATATGATGTGCGTAAATAAGGTTAACGAAGCGGCCCAAGACCTTATGAGTTATGTTGTCGATGCTTGTATTAAACTTGAAGAACTAATGAAGAATTTAAAAAATTTCAAGAAGGAATTTAAAAA
>CAYUZC010000106.1:1414-2903 GCA_964449525.1 uncultured Ruminiclostridium sp. | reverse complement strand
GTAGACGAGTTTATAAAAAAACTCGTCTACTAATTTTATTAAGACGCATGCATTTAATTTTTACAGATGAAGTATGAAGTGATGATTTCATAAGCTTTATGGATACTGATCTTTATTTTCCTACTCCTTAGAAATCTCAGCTGAATTTTAACATTTCCTCTAAGATTGAGTAGTATTTCAGCATCAAGGTCAAAGCCACCTATCATACCTACTTTGTACAATGTGATGCTGCTATAGGGAATGGTTATATATTTTATTTTCTTTCCGGTAAAACCCTTTCTGTCTGCTATAAGGATTCTTTTTTCTGTCATTATCATTTCATCGCGAATTGACGAAAAGCAAAGCAAAGGATTTTCTGATTCACAGAGCTTTTCCCTAATAATATCTGAAGGCTCGGTCTCATTAAGGAAAAAAAAGATAGTGGGTTTAAGCCTCAAGTATTTAAAAATCATACAAAGCCACCTTAGTAGTATTTTTTAGAGTTTTTGTATTTCAAATGATAATTATACTTTAAACGTCTAATGCAGCACTAATATTAAACCTGAATGCAAATGGTTTGAATTAATCATTTATAATTTAACAGACAAAACTTCAGGTAATATGTAATAATATTAGTAAAATTATGAAGGGATGTAGAAATAAAAATGAGCAAATTTAAAGTAAGACTATTAGGAGTTTTCTTATGCCTGGCTATTGCTTTTGGCACATTACCTGTTCAGGCAGACACTCGGAGTAATAGCTTTGTGACAAGAGAACAAGCAGTGGTAAACATACTAATCACCGTTGGATATGGGACTTTAAATGAGACGGAAAACAATCTCAGCGCTTATTCGGATGCGACATCTGTTACGAACCAATATATAGATGAAATCGGAGTTGCCGTAACTAACGGGATATTGATGGGGTCGGGCAATACATTAGAGCCTCAAAGAAATGTTACCCGCCTGGAATTTGCAATGTTCCTGAGTCGTTCTATAAGAGACCTTCCGGCTCTGAGAGAGAGTCAGATATTTAATGATGTCCCTGCCTCTGCTTTGGCAGATGTTAGCAGACTTGTAAAAGCGGGTCTTTTTAGCGGTTACGGAAATGGTCATTTCGGCTCAAACGATTTTATTACTCGAGGTCAGCTAGATGCTGTTATGGAAAGGGTCAGAAATCTAAAAAACACTAATTTAAAGGATGATTTCTTTTATTCAATAAATTATGAATGGTTGAATAATACAAAGCTTCCCGCCGGGTACCCCGGATTAGGCTCTTTTGATGAGGTAAGTTTAAATAATGATACAAAAGTAAAGGAAATAGCTCAAGAAGTATATAAGGATAAAGATTCATATAAAGATGGTACTATTGAACAGAAGCTTGCTGATTTCTATAGCTCCACAATGGATATGGAAAACCGTAATAAGCAAGGTATAGAGCCAATAAGAAAATATTTAGATAAATTTGATCAGGTAAAAACAGCTCAGGAGCTTCTTGATTATGTAGCCGA
>CAYUZC010000106.1:0-1314 GCA_964449525.1 uncultured Ruminiclostridium sp. | reverse complement strand
ACTTCTGGCAGAAAATACTTTGAGTAATGAGCAGGCAAATAAAATTGAGAATCTCTATAATCCGGTGACTAAAAAAGAATTAGCAAAAGCATTTACTAAGGTTGACTTAGAAAAATACATGTCTGACCTTGGCTACGCTTTGGTTGAAGATTTAGTAATAACCGATGTCAAGCTTATGTCAAAAACAGCAGAGCTGATTTGTGATGAGAATATTGATGTTTTAAAATCCTATGTAAGGGCAAATCTTGTTGTTAATACCGCTTCACTTCTATCAAAGGAACTTCAAGATATTGTCACAGGATTTAATGCCGTTTTTCTCGGATTAAGCAGTACTATGAGTGATGAAGATATTGCCTTTAACCTTTTGAATTCTGTTATGAGTGGATATCTCGGGAAAGTGTATGTTGAAAAATATTTCTCTCCCAAAGCTAAAGCAGATGTTGAAAGCATGGTAAATGAAATCATAGAAACCTATAAAAAGCGTATTGAACGGCTTGACTGGATGGGAGAAAATACAAAGGCCGCTGCAATAAAAAAGCTTGATGCCATGACTATTAAAATAGGTTATCCGGATAAATGGGACGACCCATACAAGGACGTTAACTTAAAAAATTATGAGGATGGTGGCTCCCTGATTAGCAATATATTTGCAATAACATTGGCACAGGCCAAACACTCCAAGACATTGTTGGATAAGCCTGTTGATAAATCTGCATGGTTAATGCCACCCCAAATGGTAAACGCATACTATAATGCACTAAGTAATGAAATAGTATTCCCCGCTGGTATACTGCAGGCTCCCTTCTATGATGTAAACGCTTCCCGTGAGCAAAACTTAGGAGGAATTGGTGCTGTAATAGCCCATGAGATAACCCATGCCTTTGATCATAACGGGGCCCAGTTTGATGAAAAAGGAAATATGAGTAATTGGTGGACCCAAGAAGATTACCAGACCTTCCAGCAGAAGACTAAAAGCGTGGCAGATCTGTATGAAGGATTGGAAATAGCACCCAACGCAATTGTGAACGGTAATTTAACCTTATCCGAAAACGTTGCTGATATAGGCGGAGTAGCCTGTGTATTAGAAATAATGAAGGGAATGCCCAAGGCTGACTACAAATCATTTTTTGAGAGCAACAGCTACATATGGCGTTATACCGCAACATCTAAGATGTATCAGCTCTTGGCACAACAAGACTCTCATTCTCCTCATAAGTTCAGATCAAATATGGTAATCCGCAATTTTCAGGAATTCTACGATACATATAATATCCAACCGGGTGATGGAATGTATTTAGCACCTGAAAAGAGAGT
>CAYUZC010000105.1:0-6767 GCA_964449525.1 uncultured Ruminiclostridium sp. | reverse complement strand
CCAAAACCGATTGGAAGCAATAAAGTAGGTTCGTAATCCTTCTTTATCGCCAGATAAATTAAAATACCACCAATGCCAAACATTACTAACATTTTTATAATGTATTCGACAAAAGTAGTACCTGTAGGTAAACTTGCAATAAGCTGATCAAAATTAAATACCATTTGACTTACGTCCTCCTACTAAGTAAATTGTTTTATATTTATAACATTGTTAAAATCGAATGTATTATATCACTTACATTTATGTCGGGCAATAGAAAAAGTGCGAAGTTTTGTTGTCGAAAAATTATGAGATAACACGCTATGTCTACTTTTGGCTGATTTTTAGGTAGTATATTCCATCTATAGTTACATTCTTACATTCAATCTCTTCGCTATCCTGGGTAAAGTCGTTTCGGTAAAGGCTTTCAGCGATTTTACCATATTCTCCTGTTTCTTTGGCATTGACACTTGTTTCTATATACGAATTCAAATCGTTAAATATTTTAATTATTTTACCTAAATTCTTCAAATTCATGTGTTGTTTTATGAAAGCTTTGGCGAACGCAATCTGGTTATTCTTTCTCTCAATATCACCTATACTTTTATACTTACCTTTTTCATCAGTTCCCTGACGATAGCGGACAAATCCTTCGGCGTTTTTTCCGTCTAAAGTCTGTAATCCTTTTTTAATATTAATTACAAGATTCTGAGTCGGATCCTTATACTTCATAAGGTAAGGAACATCAATTTCCACTCCATCGAAGTAATCTATTAATTTTCTAAAGCTTGCAGGTTTAATATAAACATAGTCATCAATGTAGATATCAAATATTTCTTCTATAATATCAGCGGTAAAGTCATATGAGGGATTTTCAAAGCGACCCTTACCATCCATGTAATTAACCTTTTCACCAAGAAGATGGGCTGCATTGATTTTATAAATACCTTTTGACTTTGAATAGGATGACCATACCTTTTTAAGGTCTTTTTTGAATTTATCACTATAATCTATGTAAATATCCCTGGGCAGATTTATCAGTTTAACGATATTGTTTTCGTCATCAAGACTTGCTATCATCAAAGTGTCATAATTGCCACTTGTTTCATCGGGGCCGATAATAAGTACATTTATATTATCTTTATCTACCAAATTCTTAGAGTAACTCTGATTATTTGTTAAATCATAGGGCTTATCGTTATCTGTTCTGCGGGATCTAACAGAATCCGCTCCATCTTCGGGACTGATTATACGCCCTATAAACTGGAATACAGGATCATCCTTTACAACATAGATATATAAACCGATAACGCCGACGAGGATTATTGATAAAACTATTACTAATACTAATAGACCATTATTTTTCTTTTTTGTACTCATATATGCTCACCTTATGATTGATTTTTCTCTACACATTTTTACACATCGCAAGAATAGTGTCAATCTTGTTTACATTACTTTCCTGTGATATTATAAATTAGACCTATACAATAAGTGTAAGCAAGAGTATAGGATATTTTTACTTTTGAAATGAGGGAGTTTTATGAAAAAATTTGTTGAAGATTTTAAGAGCTTTGCCATGAAAGGTAATGTTATTGACATGGCCGTCGGTGTCGTTATCGGTGGTGCCTTCGGTAAAATTGTCACATCTTTAGTTGCTGATATTATTACTCCATTGATTAGCATGCTAACCGGCAAGAACGATTTAGCCAGTTTAAGTATTCCTTTGTCAGGAGTAGAAGGTGCTGAAGGTTATGTTGGAATTATGTATGGTCAGTTTATACAAAATATAATTGACTTCTTGATTATCGCATTGAGTATTTTTATTGTAATAAGAATTATAGGTAAATTTAAGAGAAAAGAAGAAGTAAAACAAGTGGAAGAGGCTGCTGAAGTAGAAGATACTATTTCAAAGGATCAGGAGCTCCTGACAGAAATCAGGGATTTATTAAAAGAAAAGAAGGATTAATATAGTTTAATCTATTTGGTTAATAAACAGGCAATAAATGACAATCATTATGCTTATGATATATAATTCATCTAGTGTGGTTTATGTCTTATACAAAAGCCAAAATTACCGCAACAAGGGTGATTATATGTCTTTAAGTGCCTTAAAAAATTGTTCTGAAAGAATAGAAAACTATTTAAGATATCAGCCTGGATATCCTAGAAAATTATTGAATTATCTCTACGAAGAAGTCGGCTTTTTGAGAGAATCGGTGATTGCTGATATCGGCTCAGGTACGGGAGTATTGGCAAGACTTCTTCTTGAGAGAGGCAGTCGTGTGGTGGCTATTGAATCCGATGATCGAATGAGAGATATTGCCGAGAGACTTTTGAATGACGAATTTCAGAGGTTTGTTACACTTAATGCCACCGCTGAAAACACAACATTGTTTAATGAATCTGTTAACTATATTGTATGTGCTCATTCTTTAAATGGTTTTTGCATAAATAAATGTAGGAATGAATTTCTAAGAATTATGAAGCCTTCGGGAGTAGTGGTTATGCTATATAATCGTCTTACCCAGGAAGAGGATTTTTCAAAGGAGTATAATCTTTTACAGGAACGGTACAGAATCTATCCTGAAAAAGCTGAGTGCAGAGAGTTATCAGAAATCGAAATATCTGAGTTTTATGCTTCAACCACCTATAACCAGGTTTCATTTCCTAACAGGCAAAGCCTTGATTATGAGGGAGCCAGAGCCAGGTTGTTATCGGACAGGAGTCTTCCGGAGCAAGGGGAAGATGGTTACAATGATATGATTAATGAGTTTTATAAGATTTTTGAGAGGTATAGCCAAAACAGAAAAATCATTTTAAACTATATAACAGAAACATATATAGGTGGATTTGAGAAATACTAAAATACAAATGAATATGATAGAAATTAAAAATGAAACATTTCGGTGTTTCGTTTTGTGTTTAAGCACTTATAATCAACTCTTGCCTATTATTTATCGTTGACTTTTATTGCTTACGGTGCTAATTTAATATTGGTTCTTTAACAAGCTATGAGCATTAGTTAGTAAAAACATTCATGGAATATTCAAAAATATTTGGTTTTGTGATTTTTGTCACATTATATACATGTTAAAAGTGATAAGTTATATATAAGGAACAGGAAGGGATGATAATATGCAAAAGCAAATTATATATTTAGATCATGCTGCGACAACCTATGTTAAACCAGAGGTTTTCGAGGCAATGAAGCCTTATTTTACAGAAGAATATGGTAATCCATCATCAATATATTCAATTGGGCGTTTAAACAGGAAAGTTGTTGAAGATGCTCGTATCAGTGTGGCTAAATCTATAGGTGCAGCAGAACCATCTGAGATTTATTTCACAGGCTCAGGTACTGAGGGCGATAATTGGGCCATCAAAGGTACAGCACTTAAGTTGATGAAAAAGGGTAAACATATTATAACATCAAATATCGAGCACCCGGCTGTTTTGGCTACATGTGAGTTTTTAGAGAAGCAGGGGTATGAAATTACTTATATTAAGGTTGATGATAAAGGCTTGATTAATCCGGAGGATGTGGACAGAGCAATTCGTCCCGACACTATATTAGTTTCTGTGATGATGGCTAATAATGAGATTGGCACTATTGAACCAATAAAAGAGATTGCCCAGGTATGTAAAAAACATGGTGTGTTATTCCATACAGATGCAGTACAGGCTGCTGGTAATATCCTTATTGACGTAAAGGATCTGGGAGTTGATCTTTTGTCTGTTTCCGGACATAAATTCTACGGTCCAAAAGGCATTGGTATGCTATATATCAGAAAAGGTGTAAAAATTGAGAACTTTGTTCATGGTGGCCATCAAGAAAGAAACAAGCGTGCGGGTACAGAGAACGTTCCCGGAATTGTTGGGTTTGCTACGGCTTTAGAATTAGCTAATAAAAATATGGAAGCTCACCATAAGAAACTGAGCAATTTAAGAGATAGAGCTTTAAAAGGAATTACCGATAGAATTCCACATATCCGTGTCAACGGGAGTATGGAAAAACGCTTGCCGGGTAATTTAAATGTTTCATTCAGGTTTGTTGAGGGAGAATCGGTGCTTCTAATGCTTGACATGAAAGGGATTAAGGCATCAAGTGGCTCAGCATGTACTTCCGGATCTCTTGACCCTTCCCATGTACTTCTTGCAATAGGTCTGCCCCATGAAATTGCCCACGGCTCTCTTAGAATGTCATTTGGAGATATTAATACCGAGGAGGAAGTTGACTTTTTAATTGATTCCTTGGATGAAATAATAAATAAACTTCGTAATATGTCGCCTCTATATGAGGATTTCAATAAAGGAGTGAAGGTATAATGTATAGTGAGAAAGTAATGGACCATTTTTCGAATCCCCGAAACGTCGGTGAGATAGAAAATGCAGATGGTGTTGGCCAGGTTGGAAATGCCAAGTGCGGAGATATAATGAAAATGTATTTAAAAATCGAAGACGGCATTATAAAGGACGCAAAGTTTAAGACATTTGGTTGCGGAGCAGCCGTAGCTACGAGCAGTATGGCTACAGAAATGCTAATCGGAAAAACAATCAAAGAGGCAGAGATGATAAGCAATAAAGCAGTAACAGAGGCGCTTGATGGGTTGCCACCGGTGAAACTTCACTGCTCGGTATTGGCTGAGGAAGCAATTGCTGCAGCTCTTCAGGATTATAAAAGCAAAAACGGTCTTGCTGAAGATGACCGATACGAAGGATGCTCAGGATGCTGCGGAAGCTGTGGCTCCCATGATTTGCGTCATGAACACCTTCATGATGAGGAAGAATAATTAGTATATGAAAACCCTGGCAAATAACTTATTTAAGTACGATGCCGGGTTTTTTTATATTTATTTTAATTTTATGATAAATTTGTGCCGGCACAATAATACTATATAAGGGTGATGTATTAAATGAGGTGTTTCATTGCGCTTGAACTTGACAAAGAAACGCGTAGCATACTTTCTGAAGTCCAAAAAGAACTGATGAATCTTGGAATCAGGGGGAAGTTTACTCGGGATGAGAATCTCCATCTTACTTTAAAGTTTCTTGGTGAGATTGAAGCACCTATTTTTAATGATATTTGTAAGTTGATAAAAAAAATATCAGTAAATAATCAATTGTTTGTTTTAGAATTAGAAAGACTTGGTAAATTTGATAAAGGAAGCAAAAAAATATTATGGGCGGGGATTTCAGAGAATAAAAATTTAATGAGTGTATTTAGAAATTTAGAATCAGGCCTTGAAGCAATTATGCCGATAAAAAAGGAGATTAGTTATTCACCGCACATTACTCTTGCAAGAGAAGCTACTTTTGATTTACATGATATCGAGATTACAAAGTTAAACGAAAAGCTCGCACACACATTTGAGGCAGTGGGTATATCGCTTATGGAGAGCACCAGAGTCGACGGGAAATTGACCTATGTAAGACGAGCATTTGAAAGCTTCACAGTATAACTTCAAGAATAATTGGCTATAACAGCAACGGAAGATAAGGAGTATATATGTCTGAAAGTATAAAAAGAACGTTATCAGCTATTTTTAAGATTCTTTTAGTTATCTTTTTGATTTTTTTGTTTTCGCGGTTATGGAAGTATGTCGTGCCCTTTATAATTGCTTATTTTCTTGCATCGTTAATAGAACCTGTAGTTAAATTCGTTGAAAAAAAGATAAAAATACCCCGAAAAATAGGAACAATCTTTTCTATTTTGTTTATTTTAGGACTAATTTCTTCTATACTTGCTTTCTTGATTTCCAGACTTATTAAGGAAATTCACAATGTTTACTTAAGCATAGAGATAAATATGGGGTCCATAGAAGAATTTTTTGTCAGGATTATTGATCAGATAAACGGATTTTATATTCAGCTTCCTGACCAGGTGACAGATATAATAAACCAGGGTATAAAAAACATAACAAACAATTTGCAGGCAATATTGAGGCCTATCGCTGATCTGGCTCAGATACCCATTCAAATTGCGCTGTATCTTCCTCAGATATTGATTTTTCTGATAGTGACGATACTGGCAACTTATTTTATGTCCAGTGACAAAAACACTATAATAAAATTTCTTGATTTACAGATCCCAACTAATTGGCTCAATAAATCTAAAGACATAACTAAAAATGTGTTTTCGGCTTTTTTCGGTTGGCTAAGGGCGCAGCTTATATTAACAAGTATAACTTTTACCGAGTTATTGATCGGAATGTTAATTCTCAACGTTAATAATGCGTTGCTGCTTGCTTTACTAATAGCATTAGTAGATGTGCTCCCGGTATTGGGAGCGGGTACAGTTTTGATTCCGTGGGCTATTATGAATCTGATTCTTGGGAATACAAAGCTAGGGCTGTCGTTAGCTTTGCTATATGTAATCATTCTTTTTGTCAGACAGCTTATAGAACCTAAGATTTTAGGAAAACAAATAGGAGTACATCCGCTTTTCACATTGGCCGGCATGTATATTGGCTTAAAAATCTGGGGAGTCGCCGGAATGTTTATTGGTCCGTTGAGTATTGTAGCCCTGAAATATTTATTTGAGGGTATTGCTAAGGCGGACACATTTAAAAACTGGGTGGCTCATAATTTTTCATATAAAAGTAAGACTGCAGTCGATACCAATGATTTAAATAAGAATGCCGAGTCGATTCCTAAAGATGAAGAGGTATAAATACTTTTTCATTTTAATCCCTCATGTAGTTTTGTCAGAGCTTTTTTTTCAATTCTTGAAACATATGAGCGAGATATGCCTAGACTTTCAGCTACTTCTCGCTGAGTTTTTC
>CAYUZC010000104.1:0-6843 GCA_964449525.1 uncultured Ruminiclostridium sp. | reverse complement strand
GAAAGAGGTAATTTTATGGAAATTCGGTTTGCTAGGTATAATGATTTTGAAGGGATAATGGATTTATATGAATTCTTATATCCGGGTGATACATTGCCTACTCTTAATCAGCTGAAAAATATTTGGGATGATATAATGAATGATCCTCGCAAATATAGATATGCGGTAGCCGAAGAAGATGGGAAAATATTAGCGACAAGCTGTATTGCAATTATACCTAATTTGACCAGAAACGGGCACCCATATGCAATAATAGAGAATGTGGTTACCCATCCCGATGCTAGAAGGCGAGGCTTTGGTAGAGCTACAATTCAGTTGTTGCTCCAATTTGCCAAAGAAAGTGATTGTTATAAGGTCATGTTGCTTAGCTCAAAAGAACGTAAGGAGGCCCATGAATTTTATCGAAGCATGGGCTTTGATGGGGACATAAAATGTGGCTTTACTTACTACATAGTGTGAAGAAGATATATAAATATTTTTAATAATAAAAAGACAGATCACCATAGTGGAGGTCTGTCTTTTTGGTACGCCCGACACGAATTGAACGTGCGACACCAAGTTTAGGAAACTTGTGCTCTATCCGACTGAGCTACGGGCGCATAAACAGTGCAAGTGACAAATTCACAAGCGCATTAAACATTATACTTCACCCCTATTCTTCCTGTCAAGGAACTGCGGAAAATGTGGTTTTTAGCTAATGTCGTACCTGATGGGAGTCAAAAGCTGATTAGTATCATCCTCTCATACTGCGGAATAGCATATACTATGAATATGCTATAATAGGTACATGTTGTGGATTGTATTGCACTCTATGATTCTGGGAATTATGCTTATAGAATATGTCGCGTGTTTGAACAAAAAGGGATTGTTTTTCAGGTGATTTCTACTCCATGCAAGGTCACAAAGACCGGATGCGGTTACTGCCTCTTATTTCCTGAAAAGTACTTGAGCCATGTTATTAGTGCCAGCGCAGCTAATGGTTTTCAGGTAAAAGAGGTATATAGAATAGAATTAGTTCAAGACCGGAAAAAATACGTAAAAATTGTTTAGGAGTTGGAAGTTTGATTAATTCAAAGGATGTACTTGATACGATAAAAGAACTGTCTGTTGAAGCAGGAAAAGAAATACTAAAGCTATATAAAAAAGGAATCCCCATAGAATACAAAGAAGACCAATCCCCTGTAACTGAGGCCGATAAAAATGCCAATGATATTATTATCAATGCATTAATAAAAACGTTCATGGGAACAGGTATTCTGGCAGAGGAATCTGTTGATGATCTTTCAAGACTTAACAAGGAATATTGCTTTTTGGTAGACCCTCTTGACGGAACCAAAGAGTTTATCAGAGAAAACGATGAATTTACTGTAAATATTGCGCTTACAAAATTGGGAAAGCCCATTGGAGGAGTAATATATGTTCCTGTTTATAATGAACTTTATTATGGATGGGAAGGGCAAGGGGCGTATTCTCTTATAAACGGCAATGAAAAACAGCTTCATGTATCGCAAAGGATAGGTAATATCAGATTAGCCAAAAGCCGTACACATCATACTCCTGAATTGGACAGGCTTATTAACGCAAACGACATAGCTGATGTTATAGTAGCCGGAAGCGCATATAAAGGTTGCCTGCTGGCGCGAGGTGATGTAGAGGCGTACTATCGCTTTGGGCGTACTATGGAATGGGATACGGCAGCTATGGAAATAATAGTTACAGAAGCAGGAGGTATTTTTTCCGGCATGAATGGCAAGCCGTTAGCATATAACAAGGAAAACCCTGAAAATCCTCAAGGCTTTTATTTACTGAACAAAAATGATAATATGCTTTCAATTCCTATGGAATAAGTACTTTTATATGCTTAGGTAGTACTTCAATTGTCACTCGTGTTTCAAGACTTAACTCACCGTCAATATTGACAGGGAAAGGAACCGTGCTTTCAATTACTGCTTTTTTCCCTTTAAAGTAATTCAATTCTTGTATTGATAGATTACCTATTTTACCGCCTTTGAAGGCGTTTAAATATTTTATGACTTTACGTCTGGTGGTTGATTTAATTAAACTGAAGTCAAAAAGGCCGTCATCCATAATGGAATTTGGGGAAGCATTTATTCCTCCGCCATAATAAGAGCCATTTGCAAATATAGATAACAAAAACTCGTCATCAATAGGGGGATTGTCATCAAGGGAAATTTTAAGTTTATATTTTTTAAGTTTTAATAAAGTGTAAAAAACAGAAAACCAATAGGACATTGGGCCGGACACAAGAGGAAATCTCTTGAAATGTTGACTGTTTAGAACCACTTCGGCATCAAAACCTATGGATGATATATTCACAAAGTATCTATCGTTGAGCTTTCCTAAATCTATGGCTGTAGAAGTCGATGCAGGAAGTACTCTTATGAGTTTATTGGGATCAATTACGGGATAAAGATAGCGAGCCGCATCATTGCCGGACCCACATGGAATTATACCCAGTTCGACATTTGGGAAATCGACGGTACCATTAACTATCTCGTTAAAAGTGCCGTCCCCGCCAACTGAATAAATGCGAACCGGATCACCACCGGAGGCGGCCTCTTTGGCAAGCCTCGTGGCATGGCCAGGAGCGTCTGTAATTGAAATCTCAAACGATTGGATAAAATCCTTAAATCGAGATTCTATAGCTCCAATCATATGTACAGCACGGCCTTTGCCGGCAACAGGGTTAACGATAAAAACATGATGCACAGCAATCATCCTTTATAATTTTAATTATATTTTATCACATATTACTATAAATTAACTGATCTTTAGACAAATTTTATAATTGACTTAGGTTTAAGACATAAAAGCATCAATCTACATAATACATATACAAAATTATATAAAAATTGTTAGTAAGAATTGCTATATTTTAGTAATCATGCGTTCTTGTAAATGGGGACAGTATTATGTTATATTTATCTTGCCGGTATTCTTATAAAGCCGGACAGAGTTTACAATAATTATTTCGAATCATATCCCCTTGAGGGAATGAGAACGGAGGAAAAATGAAAAAACTTTTTAAAAGCCCGAGAGGCTTAACCTTTCTTGGTCTGATGCTTGCTATTACAATCATTTTGGACATGACACCCTTAGGGATGATTCCAATAGGAGCAATCAGCGCGACAATTATTCACATCCCGACTATAATTACAGGTATAGTACTTGGTCCTGCAGCCGGTTTAATAATGGGAACTGCATTAGGTGTTGTGGGATGGATACATGCCCTTACAAGACCTGCGGCTATTTTGGATCCATTCTTTATGAATCCACTTATCTCAGTTCTTCCGAGAATGTTCGTAGGTGTTGCCGCATACGTTGTTTATCTTGGATTAACAAAGCTTATTAAAAATAAATCCCTAAAAAATACTGTAAGTACCTTTATTGGAGGTATGGCAGGTAGTATTACAAATACCGCATTGGTTTTTCTGATGCTGTATCTGGTTTATGCAAAAGAATTGGTTGAAAAGGCAGGAATGCCTTTTGGGGTAATTCTGGTATCAGTAATTATGATAAATGCTATAGCTGAGGCTATTATTAGCGGGCTTATTACCATACCTATTGCTTTAGCTTATTTTCGTTATAACAAAACTAAAAATATATAGTGTGGAGATGTTTTTGTGAGTAAGATTCTTGGTATTGATGTTGGAGGCAGCACCACAAAGATTATTGGCTATGACCATGAGAAACTTTTCGGACCTTTATTAGTTAAGGCCAATGATCCTGTCTCGTCATTATATGGTGCATTCGGAAAATTTCTAAATGAGAACAAGCTACAGCATACAGAAATCGATAGAATCATGATAACCGGTGTGGGTTCAACATTTATTGATGAGAAGATATTTGGTATTCCCACTTACAAGGTGCATGAATTTCTGGCTATAGGACTTGGAGGATTATTTCTGAGCCAATTGAACAGGGCTATAATAGTAAGCATGGGTACAGGTACAGCTTATGTGATGGCCGACAACAACAAGGCATATCATATAGGAGGCACAGGAGTCGGGGGAGGCACTTTGCTGGGACTTTCCAATCGCATGCTTAACATAAGAAATTTCAGCGATATTGTAGATATGGCTAAGACTGGAGATTTAAAGCATATTGATTTGTCAATTGCCGATATATCTCACGACAATGTGGAGGGATTGACTCAGGAAACGACTGCTTCAAATTTTGGTAAAATAATTGACCTCGCCACAAAGGCTGATGTCGCACTGGGAATAATTAATCTTGTTTTCCAGACAATCGGGATGATGGCAATTTTTGCGTCAAGAAATGAAAAGGTAAACGATATCGTCTTAACAGGCAATTTAACTAATGTACCCCAGGCCAAAAAAATATTTGACGAGTTGACAGCTTTGTTCGGCATTAATTTTCATATACCTGACCATGCCGAGTATGCCACAGCTTTAGGAGGTGCGTTAGTGCCTCCCGGGCCGAAGACAACAGAAGTATAATATGATTAATACACCTCATATTAAAACAAAAAGCGGTTGTAAACCGCTTTTTTGTGTATGACGGCATATCAATGTTTTATCTTTTTTTCTTGTAGTTATTTGATAAAACAATAATTGGTGTCTCGTGCGAAATATTTGATATTATAAAAGTGCAGGTATCGCTTGTGTCAGACTTGCAGATGTATTATCATGACAATAGAACTTTTTTTGGTAGGGTAAAAATTATGTTTAGATGGTATGAGGAAGCTAAGTCCATAGCGGAAAGAGACCCTGCGGCCAGAAGTGCTTGGCAGGTTGTTTTTCAATATCCCGGTTATAAGGCCTTGCGTATGCATCGCGTAGCTCATTGGTTTCAAAAGCGCGGGTTTTATTTTATTGCCCGTGGGATTTCTCAGCGAGCCCGTCATAAAACCGGTATCGAAATACATCCGGGTGCAGAAATCGGTAAGTGCCTTTTTATAGATCACGGCATGGGAATAGTCGTAGGAGAGACTGCTGAAATTGGTGATTATTGCACAATCTATCACGGTGTTACTCTTGGGGGAACTGGTAAGGATAAAGGGAAGCGCCACCCTACTGTCGGTAATAATGTGCTTATAAGTGCAGGAGCTAAAATACTGGGACCTATGAAAATAGGAGATAATGCGAAGATAGGTGCCAATGCCGTAGTATTGGGAGAGGTTGAGGATAATACAACAGTTGTGGGCGTTCCGGGAAGAGCTGTAAAACGTGCGGGAGAGAGATTAAGGCAGAGCTTTGAGCTGGATCAGATACATGTTCCTGATCCTGTATCGCAAGAATTCTGTAAAATGAGAGTGGATATTGAAAAGCTGAGAAACGAGCTTTTAGAATATGAAGAATCTTTTAAAAACATGAAAATCAGGCTTTGTCCCGATTTAGATAATGAAAATAAGGAAAACATCGAGGCAAAACAGAACGAGGAGTGAAAATATATGAGGCTTTATAATACATTAACAAGACAGAAGGAAGACTTTATCCCGCTTAATGAGAATAAGGTAAAAATCTATTCTTGTGGCCCTACAGTTTATAATTATGCGCATATTGGCAACTTAAGGACCTATGTCTTTATGGATATTTTAAGGAGAACGCTTAAATATAATAATTATGAGCTATTAAACGCTATGAACATTACAGATGTAGGGCATCTTGTTTCAGACGAGGATGATGGCGAGGATAAAATGCTTAAAGGTGCAAGGGAGCAACAAAAGACCCCTTGGGAAATCGCCGAGTACTATACCGATATATTCATGAAGGATATTGGGGCATTAAATATTGAAAAGCCTGAAATTATTCCGAAGGCCACAGACCACATAGAAGAAATGATAAGCTTTGTAAAAGGGCTATTGGATAAGGGCTATGCCTATGAGACCAGTGATGGAATATATTTTGACATATCTAAGTTTGAAGGATACGGTAAGCTTTCACGTCTAAATCTGGAAGAGCAGATTGCAGGAGCCAGAGTAGAAGTAAATGATGAAAAGCACCATCCCGCAGACTTTGCCCTATGGAAAAAAGCACCCAAAGAGCATATCATGCAATGGGAAAGTCCTTGGGGAATGGGTTATCCGGGCTGGCATATAGAGTGCTCTGCTATGGGCCAAAAATATCTGGGAGACAACTTTGATATTCATACAGGTGGCGTAGACCATATACCTGTTCATCACGAAAATGAAATTGCTCAATCAGAGGCACTATTAGGAAAGCCTGCGGTTAACTATTGGTTGCACGGGGAATTCATGATGGTGAACAACGGAAAAATGTCAAAGAGTCTCGGTAACACATATACTGTTTCGGATTTGAGGGAAAAAGGTTTTAATCCCCTGGCCTTTAGGTATATGTGCCTGAATGCTCATTACAGAAACAAGCTTAATTTTACTTGGGATGTTATGCAAGCATCACAGGTATCCTATGACAGATTCATTGAGGGTGCGTTGCAGCATAAGGAAGGAACAGCAGAGATTTCAAAGGATGCTTTAAGCTCATTTTTAAGCGATTTTGAGGCTGCTATAAATGATGACTTAAACATTCCTAAAGCGTTAGGGATAGCTTGGAATCTGGTCAGATACACCGAAAAATCGAAGGATATTTATAAGCTACTTTTAAAGATGGACACTGTATTTGGACTTGGGATTATGGATGCTGAACAAAAGAGTGAAGAAGAACCAAAGCTAGATGTGGAAATAGAGAAACTTATTGAAGAAAGACAGAAGGCGCGAAAAGAGAAGGATTGGAAGAAGTCAGATGAGATTCGAGATAAGCTGAAAGAAATAGGAATTGAGCTTATGGATACACCACAGGGTGTAAAATGGAAAAGAGTTTAACTTATGAATTTATATAAGGA
>CAYUZC010000103.1:6759-7008 GCA_964449525.1 uncultured Ruminiclostridium sp. | reverse complement strand
CTTGAAATACCGTGACGGATTGCTCCGGCCTGACCGGTAAAGCCGCCGCCTCTTACATTAATAATAGCATTAAACTTACCAATTGTTTCTGTAAGAACCAAAGGAGACTTACAGATAACCTTGAGGGTTTCCAGACCAAAATATTCGTCTATTGTTCTGTCATTTATTGTTACATCACCGTTTCCGGGCACCAATCTGCACCTTGCAACGGATTTTTTTCTTCTGCCTGTACCGTAATACTGTACCTTT
>CAYUZC010000103.1:0-6731 GCA_964449525.1 uncultured Ruminiclostridium sp. | reverse complement strand
CACTAAATATTCAGCTCAAGAACTTCGGGCTTCTGAGCCTGTTGGTTGTGTTCTGAGCCTGCATAAACCTTTAGCTTCTTAAACATGGCGCGTCCTAAGCTGTTGCCGGGAAGCATTCTCTTCACAGCAAGCTCAAATACCTTCTCGGGTTGTTTTTCAAGGAAATGTCTGTATTTGACTTCCTTCAAATGCCCAATCCAGCCGGTGTGACGTCTGTACATCTTCTGATCAAGCTTATTACCTGTTAACACAATTTTTTCTGCGTTAATAATAATAACAAAATCGCCTGTATCAGTATGAGGTGTATAGATAGGCTTGTTCTTACCGCGAAGTATTTTGGCAACTTCACTTGCCGCACGGCCCAGAACTTTACCTTCAACGTCAATAACATACCATTTTCTATCGACTTCTTCTGCCTTAGCCATAAACGTCTTCATTAGGTAACCTCCTTTAATATGCTTTACGGGATATTCCCGATAAACTAACATAAACAATAAAATAACGTCGCATAATGCAACGTTATTCATTCTAATACAGATATTGTTCAGCTGTCAAGACGAAAATCCGTTAAATTTAAAATACATCTCTCTAGCTCGTTTATTTGCTCTTTCTTTCTCGTTTTCTCTCTTTATTTCGCTCGCCGTCCTATTTTATTATTATCTTCCCGTCTTCGTAGGAGATACTTATCGAGTCCCCTTCCTTGACCTTATCATCTAATATAGCCTCGGCAAGCTTATCCTCTATATGCTCCTGAATGGTTCTTTTTAGAGGTCTTGCACCGTAAATCTTATCATATCCCTTTTCTGCAAGGAATTCCTTTACTTCTTCGGTAAAGGTAATCTTGATATTGTTCTGCTCCATTCGCTTGGCAGTCTCTTTAAGCATCAATGCTCCAATTGTCTTTATCTCATCACGGCTTAACGGATGGAATACAATAATCTCGTCTACACGGTTAATAAACTCGGGACGAAAGGTTTTCTTAAGCTCGGCCATAACATTCTTTTTCATATCCTCATAATCACGATTTGCATTTTCCTCCATCGCACCGAAGCCCAGCCGTTTAGGTTCAACAATATCACGAGCACCAACATTGGATGTCATAATGATTACAGTATTTCTAAAGTCAACTACCCTGCCGGTAGAATCAGTCAGTCTACCGTCATCCAAAATCTGAAGGAGCATATTAAAAACATCGGGGTGAGCTTTTTCAATTTCATCAAAGAGAACTACCGAATAAGGTTTTCTTCTGACTTTTTCTGTTAACTGTCCTCCCTCGTCATATCCTACATACCCCGGAGGTGAGCCTACTAGTCTGGATACACTGTGCTTTTCCATATATTCAGACATATCGATACGAACCATCAGACTTTCATCCCCAAAGAGTGCCTCGGCAAGGGCCTTTGAAAGTTCTGTCTTACCTACTCCGGTAGGCCCGGAAAAGATAAACGATCCTACAGGACGCTTCGGGTCCTTCAAGCCTACCCGTCCTCTTCTTATCGCTCTAGAAACTGCTTTCACAGAATCCTCCTGCCCGATAACCCTATTGTGAAGAACAAATTCCATATTCTTAAGCCGTTGGGTTTCTTCCTGAGCAAGCCTGCTTACGGGTATACCTGTCCAAGATCCAATAATTCCGGCAATCTCTTCCTCGGTAACTATCTGAGTATTCTTGGAATTTTCCATCTGCCAAGCATCCTTTTTAGCATTCAGTTCTTCTTTAAGCTTGTTTTCCTCATCACGTAATGAAGCCGCCTTTTCAAATTCCTGGCTTACTATAGCATCTTCCTTCATTTTGTGCAGATCTTCAATCCTGCGCTCCAAATCTTTTAAATCTGGGGGTGCAGTAAAACTCATTAACCTTACCTTGCTGGATGCCTCATCAATAAGGTCAATAGCTTTATCAGGCAAATATCTGTCTGTTATATATCTGGTAGACAATTTAACTGCCGCTTCAATAGCTTTATCAGTTATTTTAACCTTGTGATGAGCCTCATACTTATCCCTTATTCCCATCAAAATCTGTATAGCTTCATCTTGATTAGGCTCTGCAACAGTAATCGGCTGGAACCGGCGCTCCAACGCGGCATCCTTTTCAATGTGCTTGCGGTATTCGTCAAGGGTTGTAGCACCGATTATCTGGATTTCGCCTCTAGCCAGAAGTGGCTTTAAAATATTAGCCGCATCAATAGCCCCTTCCGCTGCGCCCGCTCCCACTATGGTGTGCAATTCATCTATGAAAAGTACAACGTTTCCGGCATTTCTTATTTCCTCTATAGATTTTTTCAGTCTGTCTTCAAATTCTCCTCTGTATTTTGCACCGGCGACCATAGACGATAAATCAAGAGTTACAACTCGTTTATCCTTCAGTGTTTCCGGCACATTGCCCTCTACGATTTTATGAGCAAGGCCCTCGCTTATGGCTGTTTTCCCAACTCCCGGTTCACCTATAAGGCAAGGATTATTTTTAGTTCTCCGGCTCAAAATTTGGATTACCCGCTCTATTTCTTTATCGCGGCCTATTACCGGGTCAATTTTTCCTTCACGAACCATAATTGTTAAATCACGACCAAACTGGTCTAGGGTGGGTGTGTCCACATCGGTTGCCTGGGGTTTGGACTGGGATGCCGCCAAGGGAGTATCTTCACTTAGCATTGACAAAATATTCTCATACAGCTTTCTAATATCACCGCCCAAATCGGTGAGAATCTTAACCGCAACACTTTCACCTTCACGTAAAATAGCAATAAGCAAATGCTCAGTACCAATAAAATTCTGTCCCATACGCCTTGCCTCAGCATAACTAAGCTCCATAACACGTTTAGTTCTCGGAGTATAAGCCAAATTTGTGGCAGAGTTGTCACCCTCGCCAACCAATTCCATAATTTTCTGTTTGACACTCTCACCATTTACTCCATTAGCTGAAAGAACGCTGGAAGCGATACCTGTTCCTTCCTTGGCAAGTCCCCACAAAATATGCTCGGTTCCTATATAGGAATGGCCAAAAGCTATTGCACATTCCTTTGACAGAATTAATGCAGCTTCTGCTTTCTTTGTAAACTTTCCGTAAATCATACTTATCACCTCAAAATTAATTTTATTTATTATAGTAAGTTGTGTTTTTCATCTATTTTATTTCTTACATATTCAGCTCGGATGCTATCCCTATCATCTGGCTTCAATAGCTTTCCTGCATACTTCTGCAGGCTACCCGGCTGAATTTTTAATACCATTTCATTAACATCCATTTCTGACATATCCTTAATAATTCCCAGATTAATGCCTAAACGTATATCCGAAAGTCTCTTAAGAGCTTCCTCCGAGGTCAGTATTCTGGAAAACTTAAGAATCCCGTATGAACGCATAATACGGTCTTCAAATTTTCTGGTGTTTCTTTTTAACAGCTCTTTTCTCAGCAACCTCTCTTGTTCAATAATCTGATGTCCTATACTTTTTATGCTTTCTACAATATCCTTTTCACTTTTACCAAGAGTAATCTGATTTGAAAGTTGATACATGTTGCCGTAAGCCTCTGTATTCTCGCCGTAGAGTCCTCTTACAGCCAGCCCCAGCTTACCGCAGGATTCAAGGAACGCACGAATATAACCCGTCATAGTCAATGCCGGTAGATGTAGCATTATAGATACTCTGATAGCTGTTCCCGCATTTGTAGGGCAACTGGTAAGATACCCTATTTTATCATCAAATGCATAATCAATCTTTTCCGAAATAGTGTCATCTAAAAAATTACATAATTCAAACGCCTTATCAAGTTGCATTCCGGCTGCCAGACATTGAATCCTTAAATGATCCTCTTCGTTAATCATTATACTAATTTGCTCATCATCACTTATAAGCGCTCCTGTTTCAAGGTTGCTTTCGGCAAGCTCCTTGCTAATCAGATGCTTTTCTACCAAAACCTGCCGTTGAATCGGTTGCAATTCTTTAAAACGAACCAGTGAAAGGCTTTCTTTAAGTTCAGGGTGACCCGTGAACAAAGCATTACAGGTTTCATTTATTATGTTTTCCTGATCCTCTTTTGTGCTTCTTTGAGGAAATGGGTAAGCCTCAAAATTTCTTGCCAGCCTAACCCTGCTGGATACAACTATATCGGAATCAGGTCCCGCATCTATATACCATTTACTCATTTCGCAAGACCTCCTGGTTCCCCGGTTAGCTCCTTTATCCGGTCACGGATTTCAGCCGCACGTTCATATGCTTCATTTTCTATGCATACTGAAAGCTCCTGCTTCAATTCATCGATCTTAGAATCAGTCAGTTGCTTAGATATGAATTTATTCGGAACCTTTCCGCGATGATGGGTATTTCCGTGTATTCGATTCAGTAACTGCTGCATTGGGTCAAAAAATACCTCGTAGCACTTGTTGCAGCCTATCTTTCCTGTATTATTAAATTCATCTATTGTTAACCCGCATCTGTCGCATTGCAATGCTATACCTTCTGTTTTTCTTTCCTGGTTTTGCATACTTAAAAGACCCGTAATCAGAGAATTAAGGTCAATCTTTATCCCGTCTGTTCCGGCACATTTACTACATACAGACATTTTGGTTTTTACACCGTTAATTATCTGAGTAAGGTATACGGTTGCCTCTCTTTGTTTACATATCTGGCAAAGTGACATGAAATATCACCTCCGTTAAATAACTGTCATACTCATGAGCATATTTTTAAGAATTGCAGCTCTGGTATAGTCTCGTTTGACTATGGGAACATCGGTGAGTACTTTATCCGAAGTAGCTGCTTTCATTATTACTGCCTCACGAAACTCTATAATATTATAGTCAACAAAGTTATTAATAAATACCTCAGAAGTGAGTTGAGAAATTCTGTCACCTATTGATGATATTATATGCATTAAATAATCGCCTGCCGAGTCGATATTAAGTCTTTTTATGCTTATACAGCCCCCTCCGCCTCGGCGACTTTCCACATAATAACCCTTTTCAGCAGTAAATCGTGTAGAAATAACATAATTAATTTGGGATGGAACACAGTTGAACCTGTTTGCAAGTTCATTTCTCTGAATTTCCACGGCTCCCTCTTCTTCAATTATTAATCCCTTTAAAAAACTTTCTATTATATCACTGAGTCTTGCCATAATATCACCTCAACTTTTTGACCATCTCTGACTATTATAAACTATTTTTTATATCTACGCAATATAGATTGCACTAAACAAAGCCGTGTCACGGCTTTGGTATGCAAATTCCGGTCCGGAACTTGCATAGGGTATGATTGCGTACGCAATCATACGTTTGGCAACCCTTAATTCTGCCGATTTAAATCCTCGCAAAGGATTTAAATCGGCAGAATTAATAATAAAGCACCCTGTTGTAGACAGGATGCTTTATTTTGATAGTATATCTACTTAATATTTTTTTACTCTTCGCCACTACTACGAGTAGCTTCGGCAATAACCTTATCGGCCACCATTGGAGGAGCTTCCTCGTAACGCTCGAATTTCATTGAAAAGGAACCTCTTCCCTGAGTGATTGAGCGAAGATCGGTAGCATAACGGAACATTTCAGCCTCAGGAACCTCTGCAACAACCTGTTGAATTCCGGTTTCATGAGGATTCATACCCAGAACACGACCGCGACGTTTATTGAGATCGCCGATTATATCACCCATATAATCATCGGGAATATATACTTCCACATGGCAAATAGGCTCTAAGATAACCGGTCCAGCCTGTTTCACACCTTCTTTATATGCAAGGCTGGCGGCAATTTTGAAGGCCATTTCCGAGGAGTCAACATCATGGTATTTACCATCAACCAACGTGGCTTTCAAATGCACTACAGGATAACCAGCAAGTACACCCTTTACCATACTGTCTCTCAAACCCTTTTCGACAGCAGGGAAATACTGCTTAGGTACAGAGCCGCCAAAAATCTTTTCTTCGAATACCAGGTCTTCTGTAGGTCCGGGCTCAAATTCGACCCACACATCACCGAATTGTCCGTGTCCACCACTTTGCTTCTTGTGCTTACCTTCGACCTTAACCTTCTTTTTAATTGTTTCACGGTAAGGAATAATTGGATTTATAAGGTCTACTTCAACCTTAAATTTATTCTTCAGCTTACTTGTAATAATATCAAGATGCTGATCACCCACACCGTAAATAATTGTCTGCTTAGTCTCGGTATTAAGCTTCATTTTAAATGTTGGATCTTCTTCTAATAGCCTATTTAAACCTGTTCCGATTTTATCCTCATCGCCCTTAGCCTTAGGCATAATTGCCATACCAAGCATTGGCTCGGGGAAAACAATAGGTCCAACCAAAACCTGTCGCTCTTTTGTTGTAAGAGTATCATTGGTATCTGTAGATGATAGCTTTGCAACTGCACCAATATCTCCGGTTGTGAGCTTATTAATACTAATCTGTTGCTTACCCTTCATAGCAAAAAGGCTACTGATTTTTTCGGTTTTTTCTTTATTAACATTGTATACAACACTATCGGGCGTCAATGTTCCCGAAATAACTTTCAAGAAAGATATTTTACCTACAAACGGGTCAGCTATGGTCTTAAACACATGAACTACCACCGGCTCTTTTTCTCCGGTCTTTATCTCAATTGGCTCCTTGGTTGAAGCATCAAGAACCTTATAGGTTTCATGCTCGCAGTGCGCAGGCATATATTTTTTAATTGCATCTAGGAAAAGAACAACCCCCAATTTTTGTATGGAAGATACACACATAACCGGAGTAA
>CAYUZC010000102.1:0-7055 GCA_964449525.1 uncultured Ruminiclostridium sp. | reverse complement strand
CCGATGAAGAAGCGAAGGAATTGTTGTTACTTCTCGGAATGCCGTTCAAAAAGAGCTAAAGGAGGTAATTGATATGGCTAAAAAGTCCATGATTCTAAAGCAGCAAAAAGCGCCGAAGTTTTCCACTAGGTATTATAACCGCTGCAAGCTCTGCGGCAGACCTCATGCTTATATGAGGAAGTTCGGCATTTGCCGTCTTTGCTTCAGAGACTTAGCATATAAGGGCCAAATACCAGGGGTAAAAAAGGCAAGCTGGTAACAGGAGCGAAAGGAGGTCTGTAATAATGCATGCAACTGACGTAATTGCAGATATGCTTACAAGAATAAGGAACGCCGCTAGTTCAAAACATATGACTGTGGATGTTCCGGCATCAAACCTGAAAAAGCAGATTGCGAAAATCTTGCTTGACGAGGGTTATATCAGAGATTTTATTGAAATAGACGATAAAAAGCAGGGAATTATCAGAATAACACTTAAGTATGTTGAAAATAAGAAAAACATTATCACTGGAATTAAGAGAATCAGTAAGCCCGGTTTAAGAGTTTTTGCTCAGAAGGACGAGATTCCGAAGGTTTTAGGTGGTTTAGGTGTTGCTATTGTATCAACATCACAGGGTGTTATGACTGATAAAGATGCAAGAAAGCTCGGCATAGGCGGAGAAGTTCTTGCGTTCGTGTGGTAAAAAATACATGAACAAAACCTGCTTCGAAGAATGATTTCTAAGCAGGTAACGCTTAAATCAATTTTGAGTTCCTGAAAAAAGTGTTTCGCCAATGTAGGTTGAGACACTCACAATATAAGGACTGGAGGTTAATTCTATGTCACGTATAGGAAAAATGCCGATTGTAGTACCGGCAGGAGTGGATGTAAAGCTTGATGGTCACGATATGACAGTTAAAGGACCAAAGGGTACTTTGAGCTCAAGCTTTAACAAAAACATGATCATTGAAAAAGAAGGAAATATAATAACTGTTAAACGCCCGAATGACGCTAAAGAAAACAGATCTCTTCATGGTCTTACACGCGCCCTTATCAATAATATGGTGAACGGTGTATCAAACGGATTTCAGAAGGATCTGGAAATTGTCGGTGTAGGCTTTAGAGCACAGAAGCAAGGTAAAAAGCTTGTTCTGACTATCGGATATTCTCACCCTGTTGAGATAGAAGAGCCCAATGGCATTACTATTGAGGTTCCTTCTCCTAATATTATTCAAGTAAAGGGTGCAGATAAGCAACTTGTTGGTGAAGTTGCCGCTATAATTCGTAAAAAACGTCCGCCCGAACCATATAAGGGTAAGGGGATTAAATATTCTGACGAGGTTGTCATCCGTAAGGAAGGCAAGACCGGCGCCAAGGGTAAAGGTTAAGAGAAAGGAGTGAGTGTTAGATGATTAAGCGTATTGATAAGAATAATATCAGACTCCGTAAACACGCCCGCGTTCGCAAGAAGATAAGCGGCAATGCAGAGACACCACGTCTCAGTGTATTTAGGAGTGCAAAACATATATATGCCCAGATTATCGATGATGTTAGCAGCACCACTCTGGTTGCAACATCCTCTTTGGATGAGGCTCTCAAGGGAAAGCTTGATTACTCCGGCAATAAAGATGCCGCAAAAGAAGTAGGAAAGCTTATTGCAACAAAAGCAATCGAAAAGGGTATCAAGCAGGTAGTATTTGATAGAGGTGGCTACCTTTATCATGGAAGAGTCAAGGAACTCGCAGAAGGCGCAAGAGAAGCTGGCCTTGAGTTCTAATCGCATCCTAAAGTAGAAGGAGGGGAACAAATTGCAGAAAATTGATTCAAGTACTCTAGACCTTAAAGAAAAGGTTGTGAATATCGGTCGTGTTACCAAGGTTGTTAAGGGTGGTAGAAATTTTAGATTCAACACACTTGTTGTAGTTGGGGATGAAAATGGCTACGTGGGAGTCGGCAGCGGAAAAGCTACTGAAATACCTGATGCCATCCGTAAAGGAATAGAGGATGCAAAAAAGAATCTCATCTATATTCCGAAGGTTGGAAGTACAATTCCTCACGAGGCAATGGGAGTATATGGTGCAGGCAGAGTATTGCTTAAGCCGGCTAAAGAAGGTACCGGTGTTATCGCCGGTGGTCCTGTAAGAGCAGTATTAGAGCTTGCCGGAATCAGTGATATATATACTAAATCATTAGGTTCAAATAATCCTACTAACATGGTAAGAGCTACTATTGAAGGTCTTGCTCAGTTAAAGACAGTTGAAATGGTAGCCAAGCTAAGAGGCAAAACCGTAGAAGATATTTTAGGATAGGAGGTAGCTTTCATGGGTAATTTGAGAATCACTCTAAAAAAGAGTACAATATCATCCAAAGAAGATCAGAAGGCTACTGTAGTTGCTCTTGGTCTTCATAAAATAGGGCAAAGTGTCGAGCAAAAAGACAATGCCCAAATTCGTGGTATGGTTAATAAAGTATCACACTTAGTTCAAGTTGAAGAAATATAAAGGAGGTGCAACCAGTGAACTTGTTCGAATTAAAACCTGGAGCACCCAAACAGGCTCCAAAGCGTAAAGGTAGAGGCACCGGTTCAGGAAACGGAAAAACTGCGGGCAAAGGCCATAAGGGCCAAAATGCAAGAGCCGGCGGTGGCGTTCGACCTGGATTTGAAGGTGGCCAGATGCCTCTTTTCAGAAGAATACCTAAGAGGGGTTTCAATAACATATTCAGAAAAGAATATACCGAGGTTAAGCTTTCAGATCTTGAAAGTTTTGAGAATGGTACAGAGGTTACCGCTGAGTTGTTAAGACAAAATGGCGTAATCAGTAAAATCAATGATGGAATTGTCGTTCTCGGAAACGGTAACCTAACAAAGAAGCTTACTGTCAAAGCTGTAAGGTTTACAAAGACTGCTTCCGAAAAGATAGAAGGTTTAGGAGGAAAGGCTGAGGTGATTTAGGATGGAGAGTATTTTTGCTCCTATTAAAAGTGCTTGGCGTGTTGTTGACATAAGAAAAAAGCTAATTGCAACTTTTCTGTTATTGTTGGTATATCGTTTAGGCGTTTACATCCCAATCCCTGGCATGGATAGAAGCGTTCTTGCCGGCATGGTTGGTCAGCAAGGCGGACTTTTTGGTTATATGAACATAATAGGCGGTGGCGCTTTTGAAAATGCCAGTATATTTGCAATGTCCATAACGCCTTATATTAATGCTTCAATTATTATCCAACTTCTTACCATTGCTATTCCTGCGCTGGAAAGAATGCAAAAGGAAGGCGAGGAAGGAAGAAAGAAGCTGGCTCAATGGGTCAGATATGGGGCTGTTATGTTAGGTTTCCTACAGGCAACCTTTATGTATATCGGTTTTGGCAATGCAATATCAAAACCGAGTGCGCTGTCGTTCCTTACCATTACTCTTTCGCTTACTGCTGGCACAGCCTTTATAATGTGGTTGGGTGAACAGATAAACGAGTATGGAATAGGAAATGGTATCTCACTGATTATTTTTGTTAACATTATATCCAGGGGACCTGTTGCTTTTAATACGCTCTTTAATATAATCAAAACCTATATAGCCGATGGACGTCTTGCAGTAGGTATACTGATTGTATTGGCAATTGTTGTGGTGTTCATTGCTATAATAACATTTGTTATTTATGTTACACAGGCAGAGAGAAGAATACCGGTTCAGTATGCAAAACGTGTAGTTGGACGAAAGATGTATGGCGGACAAAGCACCCATATACCTATGAAAGTTAATCTAGCCGGTGTTATGCCTATCATATTCGCAATGTCCATACTGGCATTTATTCCTACAATCATAGGACTTACTGCGCCAAATACCACAAGCAAGTTCCTTATCAGCTTAAGAGATTTCAGTGGGAATCCTTTATATATGCTGGTAATGGGGTTACTTGTTATGTTCTTTACATTCTTTTATACTATGATGGCGTTTAATCCGATAGAAGTTGCCAATAATGTACGTAAAAATGGTGGGTTTATCCCTGGTATCCGTCCAGGTAAGCCAACAAGCGATTACATTGCCAAGGTACTTAACCGCATCACTTGGTTCGGAGCATTCTTCCTTGCTTTGGTAACTGTCTTGCCAAGTTTATTGGAGATAATTACCGGGGTAAGAATGGGATTCGGTGGAACATCACTATTGATCATGGTTGGTGTGGCTCTGGAAACTGCAAAGCAGATTGAGTCACAGCTTATGATGAGACATTATAAAGGTTTTCTTGAATAAAGAATTATGGTACTAAGCGGATGATTAATACCATCCGCTTTTTGTACCAATATAGATTTAAAACTTGGGATGTTAGTGGTAAGAAATAGGCAAAATATTCCTCACCCATATAATCCTTCGATTCGAATTATTTAAGTAAAACAAATTACTGAGTTATGCAATAAAAGAGAGGTTTGTTATGAGATTGATACTTTTAGGCCCTCCGGGAGCAGGCAAAGGAACACAGGCAGAATTTTTGTCAGCAACTTTAGAAATACCCCATATTTCAACAGGGGATATTTTCAGGGCTAATATAAAAGGCGACACTCCTCTGGGAATATTGGCAAAAAAGTATATTGATTCAGGAAAGCTTGTTCCTGACGATGTTACTATTGATATAGTGGCAAGCAGATTACACGATGAGGATTGTGCATCCGGATTTATTATGGATGGTTTTCCGAGAACTATTCCTCAGGCAGAAATGTTTGATAAAATGCTCGAAAAGCTTGGTGAAAAGGTTGAAGCGGTGATTAACATTACTGTGGAAGATGAAAGACTCATAAAGAGGTTATCCGGAAGAAGGATGTGCACATGTGGCAGGACTTATCATATTGATAATAATCCGCCGAAGGTTGAAGGAATCTGTGATGTCTGCAGTAGTTCCCTTTACATAAGGGACGATGACAAGGAAGAGACTATTAAAGAAAGACTAAAGACTTACCATGAACAAACCAGCCCACTGGTTGACTATTATCAGGAAAAAGGTTTAATCATAAATTTTGACGGATCAAAACCAATAGATGTTACGACCCGAGAGATTTTAGAAGGCCTTAAAAATAAACAGACGGACATAGAGGCATTGAAATGATTTTTGTTAAATCCCAACGCGAATTGGATAAAATGAGACGTGCAGGCGAAGTAGTTGCTTTAGTCCATCAAAAGATGGCTGAACTGATTAAACCGGGTATAACAACTATTGAGCTTGATAAAGAAGCTGAAAGGATTATTACAAAAGCAGGTGCGATACCATCGTTTAAAGGTTTCCCTTGTGCTTATGACGGGAAAGATTTCCCAGGTTCCATATGTGCTTCAATAAATGATGTAGTAATACACGGAATACCTGATAATACGGTTCTTAAGGAAGGCGATATAATCAGCATTGACGTGGGTGCAATTTTAGAAGGTTACCACGGAGATGCAGCAAGGACATTTGCGGTTGGAGACGTTTCCATGGCAGCAAAAGATTTGATTTTTCATACCGAAGAATCTTTTAATCGCGGTATGGAGAAAGCAGTCGAGGGAAATAGGATAAGAGATATCTCGGTTGCCGTGCAGGAATATGCCGAAGGAAAAGGCTATCAGGTAGTTCGAGATTATGTAGGACATGGAATAGGGACAGAGATGCACGAAGAACCGCAAATACCTAATTATGTAACTCGTGAAAAGGGTGTAAGATTATCAAACGGAATGACTTTGGCAGTAGAGCCTATGATTAACATAGGCACCTGGCGTGTAAATGTATTAGATGACAAGTGGGCAGTGGTCACAGCAGACGGAAAGCTATCAGCTCACCACGAAAACACATTGGCAGTAACACCAAATGGGCCGGAAATATTGACCAGATTATATTAATTTAAACGAAATAAGCCAAGAATCTTGAAATAGGATAGAATTTGTTATACAATATATAATTGGCGCAGTTGTGGCTACTTAAATAATGTATTGATGAAAGTCGCGAAGTGCCAGATGAAGCGTTTTTCGTCTATAAGAGCTTAATAATAATTAAGGTAGGGGAAGAATTCTTGGATACCATAATAGGCCGTTATGTCTGGTCAAAATCAGGCAGGGACAAAGATAGATTATTTATTATTATTGATTTATGTGACGATCAGCATGTCTTAGTTGCAGATGGTGAATTAAGGCGGGTCGGAAAACCTAAAAAGAAGAAACTTAAGCACCTTAATATAACCAATAAGATTGCTGAGGAAATAAACACAATAGTAACTATGAAGAAGAGGCTACTTGATGCCGATCTTCAGAGAGCTATAAATAATTACAATGAAGAAATAGCAACCAGTAATGTGAGGGGGGTATAAATTTGTCAAAAGAAGATGTAATTGAAATGGAAGGTTCGGTATTGGAATCACTCCCAAATGCGACGTTTAAAGTTAAACTAGAGAATGATCATGTAATTCTCGCTCATATATCGGGTAAGCTTAGAATGCATTACATCCGTATTCTTCCGGGTGATAAGGTAACTGTTGAAATGTCAACATATGATCTTTCTCGCGGACGTATTACGTGGAGAGGTAAAAAATAGGAAGCCATAAAGAACAGGAGGGTCAATCATGAAGGTAAAACCATCAGTTAAAAAGATTTGTGAAAAGTGCAAGATTATCCGTAGAAAAGGGCGTGTTATGGTTATCTGCGCAAACCCGAAACATAAGCAAAGACAAGGTTAAAACAATTATCCCACCCACTAATGCAGTTTAAAGGATTGCTTGCGGGAAAATGGGAAACCTTCTTATTTCATAATATGGTTGCAGCCGGCAGCTAAAATGCTCCTGCCGGTTGCAAAACAAGTATTGCTTACAAATTCTCTGAAAAGCGGCTGGTCTGGCAACATTGTCATGACATTGTAGGAGAGTTTTATATAGAAATAGCTACAAAATAATTTATAAGGTTAGACAAATACCAATCGGAGGTGTAGTAATTTGGCTCGTATTGCAGGTGTTGACTTGCCAAGAGAAAAAAGAGTAGAAATCGGCCTTACGTATATCTTCGGGATAGGAAGAACCCGTTCCAATGAAATATTGGGAAAAACGGGAATCAGCCCGGATACACGTGTGCGT
>CAYUZC010000101.1:0-7062 GCA_964449525.1 uncultured Ruminiclostridium sp. | reverse complement strand
CCCAATTGTCACATATCAGGGTGTAAACGGCGGAATAGGTATCGCAGAAGGCTACCGCCTTGATAAAAGCGTTCTTACCGAGGATGAAATGTCAACCATTGTTTCGACATTAAACGGAATCGCATTAACAATGCCTGATAAAACATATGAAATAATTACCGAAAAGATTCGGAATACTATCCCTCCAAAACAGCTGGAAAATATGGATTCAAAAGTCAAACAGCTAATATTTGATTTCTTTCCGTGGGGATCGGGAAAATTTCTTAAGGAAAGCGTTACAATTATTAAAAAAGCCATAGAAAATCATAATCTTATACAATTCAGTTACATAGACTTTAGTGCCAACAAGACTGTTCGTATCGTGGAGCCCTATTCTCTGGTTCTTAAGAGTCAAAGCTGGTATCTTCATGCTTGGTGTCAAATAAGGCAGGATTTACGGGTTTTTAAATTATCAAGAATAAGGGAGATGACAGCTTTAAAACAGAAGTTTGTGCCAAGAAAAATTGAATTTGATCACTTAAACTTCGATACCGCATGGAAATATACCGGTAAAACAGTTACTCTGCAACTTTTATTTGATGCAGAAATAGAGAATATAGCCTTTGAATTTTTTGGCGATAGTCTGAAAAAACAAAATGACGGAAAACTTCTTTTAAAAACGGAAATGCCCGAAGGTTACTGGCTGTACGGCTTTATTCTAAGCTTTGGAACAGGTGTAGAGGTTATTCATCCACCCCATGTACGCGATGCTTTGGCCGATATATCAAAAAATATATACAAAAAATATTCTTGCGAAGAACCATGACATACAGATGTCATGTATTGGCTGGTATACTCTAAGAAAAAGCTTAAGGAGGCCATAAAAATGGATTATCAAATTACCTTGAAGCAACAAGCGGCGCAGCCTGTTTTATCTATCCGAAAAACAACTTCAATGTCTAAGCTTTCTGAAGAAATCGGAAAAGCATATGGAATGATTGTTATGTACATGCAAGAAAGGGGAGAGCAACCGAAGGAAGCTCCGTTTACGGCATACTATAACATGGATATGGAGAATCTTGACGTAGAAATGGGATTTCCCGTGTCAAAACCCATGGCAGGGAGGGGCGAAATTAAAGCAGTTGAGATACCTGAAGGCAAATATGTGGAAGGTATGTATAAAGGCCCATTTTCGGGCATATCATCAGCATATGATGCCATCAGTGCATGGATGAATGAAAAAGGACTGATCCCAACGGGTACAGTATATGAGTACTATTTCAATACACCCGGTGAAGTACCTGACAGCGAGCTTCTGACTAAAATAGTATTTCCGGTTAAATGATTGGATGAGTAAAAGTTACCGTTCTTTATATTTAATATCATTCTGAAGGGCATTGCGAGTGAAGAATCTTATTTAAGATCCTTCACTCCACTTCGTTTCATTCAGAATGACAATCATAAACTAAAAAGACCCAAGGGTATTTGTCGGAGAGTTCTTAGATGATAAATGCGAGTCAAAACTAACGCTTATAGGCTATCCTTAGTGATTTACTTTTTCAGATATAATGTGTCAACTAAATCGAGCATCGCTTGAATATCACTCGTTACACGCTGGCGCTGCTCGGAGAGTGTGGCATCGCCCTCGGCGGCTTCAAAGGAATCTCCATTTTCTATTGCAAGATAGAGCTTGTCATCTTTAAAGGATAAATTCAGCGGACAACCCACCTTGCCCCGTGCGAGCACAATGCCTTCTAGTACCTGCGGGGTCAGGATACGCAGTGCATCCGTCGGATCAGACGCCTTGATAGTAAACCTCTGGTTAAAGTCATCCAGTTCCGTTTGAACCATTTCATTGATTTTTGGCTTGCCGCCTTTCCGGTCCAGGACAGCAACCGGTTCATCGGAGATAGCGTCGTAATTAAGGATCATAAGCCGTCCGCGGAAAAGTGTGGTGCGCACAGTCCGCGTACACAGACTCCCCTCCTCGTCATGATAGGTTTCTTCTCGAACCTCCTGCAAATGAATGTCTGATTGTACAAAATGATGTCCATGGTGATTTGCCGCAAGATAGTCGTTGCCGCTATAATCATTATACTTCGGAAATAAATTTGACGCTCTTACCAAGGCTTCGTCAAGTTTTTCCTGCGGCCGGAAGGTCATATTAGGCAGCACCTCTTCCAAACCCTTGATGACAACATTCACCTTGAATGCCTGCCTATATGCCTGCTTCAACGGCGCCTTTGCCACTGCAAACACCAGCAATACAATCACCGATACAATGATATAGCCGTACAGTGCACCTTCACCGAATTCTTCTAGTATGGGGTCTCCCAGCAAAAAGAAACCTGCAACCAGCAATGCGAACAGCACCATCATCAGGATGTCAAGCCCCAGTGATTTCATGCGCAGCCTCTCCAGCTTAAGCAATTCGGCGGAACCCGTGGAGACCGTTTCCTTAAAGCTTTTTCGCTGTTTGACTCCACTGACTGTCCCTCCGATGACAGCACCGACCAATACGGAAGCACCCACCATTAACAGCAGAAGCGGCAAGAACAGAGCCATAAAGATAACCGCTGCAATAATCATGCCAAAGATACCCAGAATTGATGTCAGAGGTATGAGGAAATTGCTCAAAAACGCCCATGTAATGTAGAGTGCAACAATGGCTAACGATGTTCTCACCCACTTCGTCCATGAGTACCGACTGTCAAAGCCAAGCAGTCTTTTAATAAATTTCATATATCTCTCCCCATTCCACGCCGCCATAGCCGTCCGGCGCAGTTATAAAACACAAGCACAGAAAAATACCGCAAATCTTCGAAGCATCCACAGATTATCAAAATATAATTAACCTTCCTTTTTTATTTTGCGGCTTACCTTAAAAATTTTGACCAAATAGAGCACTGGCGGGAAAAAGCCCAACAGTAAAACCACAACTGCCATAGGGAACCAATACATCAGACATAGTATCACACTTCCCGGCAGAGGGGCGAGTGCGGCCAAGACGACAAGTACAGTTTTTACCCTGCCCGGTGCAATGCCGGTTGTAATTACCATAATACCGGTAATCAATCCAAGGATTGCGCCGATAATTCCTGATGCCATTGCGGCAACATAAATTGTCGATACCGAACGTTCAAATTCCGGCGGCCCTCCTGTCCAAGCAAATCCAAACAACAGCAGAAAAAACCATACAAAAATACCGATTGCCCCTCCTGCTGTCATCATAACTCCAATAGCGGTCGTCAGACCATCCCGTTTTTTCTCCATCTTATTCTCTCCTATTTCACTATGGCAAATAACCATCTCTAATATATGCGCTCGTTCTGGCTTCGCCTGCTTTGTCAGAATTTCATCTGGACATCTGCGCGCTTGCCCTCTTCTGCAACAAAGAAATCCTTTGGTGACAGTGCCTGTGATTTAGCGACAACACTGGATGGAAATAATGCAATGGCCGTATTGAACTGCGTTACATTGCTGTTGTAGAGCCGCCGGGCCGCCTGCAAATGGGCCTCCGCATCGCGGATACCAGATTGCAGCTCAAGAAAAATATCAGCCGAGCGTAGTGTAGGGTAACTCTCCGCCACCGCATTGATACGGGCGGACAATGCATCTATCTGCCCGCTTGCCTGATTCAACTCTTCGACCGACATCCCGCGCCGCAGTTTTATAACCTGTGTAAAAAGTTCATTTTCATGGGCGGCAAAGCCTTTCGCCACATCCAGCAGCTTGGTCAGCATATCATAGCGTTTGGTCAGCGCAACCTCTATGCCCGACAGAGCCTCGTCAATTTTTATATTCTTTCTTTTAAAGCCGTTGCTGGTGCCAATCCACCAAAACAGTGGAATGAAAACGATGATAACAATTGCAAGAATAATAAAATACAACATTTACTTCTCCTCCGTTCCAAATAAAAATTCGTTTTTCAGCAGTTCGTCAAGAATACCGACGATACACTGCATCTCTGATCTGAATTTTGCCCGCAGTCCCTCGATGTCCGAAACCGATTTTACATTTCCGATTTCAAAAAAATTCTGCGAATTTTGGAGAGCAACTCTCACCCGGTCACCGGCAAAACAAAAATTCGTTTGCCCGTTTGCAGCGGCGTCGGCAGAAACTATGTACTCCATAAAATGCGGCGTGAGGATATAAAACATGGTATGCGGGTCGTCAGTAAGAATCTGGTACTTTGTATTAAAGGCGGTGTTCTCTGTTTGCACCTCTTGTATTTCCTTGTTCGTTTTTCGTGTCATGACTTTGTCCAGCATTTCACCCACCTTGCCCATCAAGGCATTCTTGATGCCGCCTTTTGATAAACGCTCTCGAACATACAAAACGGTTTCAATCTGCTTATTAAGGTATATTTCCATCCACTGCCCCTGAAACACAGTTGTACGGCTGGTTTTTGTTTCTCCCTCATCGTCAGTTGTTTCAGTAACCGATACAAGCTTAATGTCTGAAAAAGCGAAGGAGATACCCTTATATTTCCCTTTTACTAAATCGCTGCCACTGCACTCGTCCCAACCGTTAATCAGTCCCGTTTGCTTCACCTGCTCAGCGGTGAAGGAGCCTGAAGGCTGGTATGATTCAAGCTCAAAAACATCCGCCAGCATGTCACGGATGATGTTGGCGCCCACAAGTGTTTTCATTTGGTTCTGAGCGCCTGAGAATTGGACCAGATTGACCAGCCCAAGAGCGAGCAGTGCGAAGAATATGACATATGCAAAATTCCCGATCATAAAGAACAGCGGAAATGACACGACAAACGCACCGATTAAGGACAGTATTCCCGCAGTCTTCTTTTTCCGGCTCTTCTGCAGCAGTAATTCCATTTTCTCAGAGAGCTCCTTATCGCTCAGCCGGGAAGGATTTCCCCCTTCCACCCCGTCGAATACTGCGCCGCAAACCTGGCAGCTTGCCGCATCCTTTTCCACCGAGCTGTCACAGGAAGGGCAGGCGTACGTCGTGAAATCTTTGGTCTTTGTCATTCCCCCATTTTTCGCCAAAAGACCATAGGTTTGGCTTACAACATGCTTTTCTGTTTTTTCAATAATTTTCATAATATATTTTATTCCTTTCTAAAGACTTTTATTGGAAATTATGTCGGTAAAACTCACTCCCTTTTATCATCATCCCTTAGCTATACTCCGAAAAAGATTACAAAAAGCTCTAAAATCCACAGGATTGCACCGAAACCCATCACGAAAAAACCTGATGCTCCGGATATTTTATCCTCAGCGACATAGTATTGTGTGCGCTTGTTCGGGTCATAGAATACCGTAATCGTTTGCCCATTTTTAAATCGCCGCCAGCTTGTTCCGGTAGTCGAGGTCACCTCAAGGGTTTGCCCCTCCGCCGTATAACGAAACACCGGAAAATAGCGTGTGCGTGGCCTTCTGCGTCCTTTTGAAACGGTAACGGTTTTCACTCTCCGCCCGATATCGACGACCTCACCCGTGGTTTGAACAGTACAGGCTTTTCGTACCAAATTATCATGTCTGCGCAAAAGCCAGCCAATGAGAATTAAAACCGCACCGCACACGAAAACAACCCATAGCATAATTTCCTCCTCCTTTAACCACCAGTTCTTAGCTGATAAGAATTCTCCCCTCAACCTGCGCGTTTATCATGCAAGCGACGGAAAGGCGTTCCACCAGCACATCCAACAAGGATGTGGTCAGCATGCGCGGCTTCCCGTTTTGGTAGACCTCTTCCACAGAGAATCCGAAGCAATCCGCAAAGTTCTGGTAATGGTACCCCTGCAGCCCTACCGTGTAAATACGTTCGTCGTCAATGGGCTGATGTTCAAAGGTCAATACTGAAAAATCCCCGGCCTGCCGGTCGAATACCATGCGAAGTCCCCGGGATACCTGGTAAAACTCCGTATGTCCGCCCTCCAGCATCTCGTCGCGAAAAACGTAACGAAGCATCCTTTTAAATTGCCGCCCCGTAACGCTTACCTGCATCGCTTTGTCGTCATACGGGAAAATTTCCAACAGCTCTCCCAACGTTATCATGGAAGAGACCGTTGTTTTCCGGATGGAACCGGAACCTATCAACATCACATCTACAGCGAAATCATCTTTTAGAATATCGGCAAACAGGTTGCCCATTTCGCTTTCCTGATAACGGTTGGGATGGGTCAGCGCACGGGGAAAGCGGCAGAGTACGCGGTTGTACTTTTTGTCTGTCTCCCTCTTGTAACGCAGGATGGTCTGTTCTATCAGTTCATCCCTCGGGCAGTAAGTGCTTTTTATGGGAATCAGCTTCCATTTATAGCTGTGCACCGCATTTTGATCGGTGTCAATGACAATATCAAACCGCCCCACCTGGCTGGTTCCAACACCGGCTTGTACAATTAAAATATCATTGATCTTTTCCGGCTGCTCCAATAGGGTGTGAGAGTGGCCTCCGATGATCAGGTCCACGCCCCAGTCGGGATCGAGTATTGCCGCAAGCTGTTTGTCCTTCTCAAAACCGACGTGGGTGAGCAGTATCGTAAAATCGATGTCGGTGCCGCGGTAGGCATTGCAAATATGCCCTACCTCCCGTGCGGCATCCTCCACATCGACGAAGCTTCCCAGCATATCCTTTTTCATTCCCATCAGGATCTCATCTGTGATGATACCGATGAACATAATGTTCATGCCATCAACCTTGAGAATTTTATGCGATTGAAACAGACGGGTATAAGGATTTTTGATAAAGAGATTGGCGTTGACGATAGGAAATTTCGCGCAACGCTCAAGGAAGAGCAGATGGGCAAGACCGTAGTCAATCTCGTGATTGCCGATGGATGCGATATCAGGTGCGAGCAAGTTCATAATTTCAATGGTCGATATTCCCTTGAATTCACTGTCAATTACCGAACCTTGCAGCATATCCCCGGCAATTGCGTACAACACGTTCTTTTCCTCATTACGGACCTTGTTTATGTAGCCGGACAGCATGGAGATGCCCCCAAGCAGTGCCATATCCAGCTTTTCTGCCAGAAAGTCCCCATGCAGGTCGTTTGAATGCAAAATCGTCAGATTTTTATAATTCCCCATTTTGAATCCTCACTTTTCTTCTATTCTTTTC
>CAYUZC010000100.1:0-7118 GCA_964449525.1 uncultured Ruminiclostridium sp. | reverse complement strand
ATGTTTCCATGCTTGAGTATGCAGGGCTTGGTGTAGCAATGGATAATTCTCCTGATGGAGTGAAAGAAAAGGCTGATTATATAACGCTTTCCAATGAGAAAGACGGGGTTGCGCATGTAATCAATGAGTTTATACTAAAATGAACAAAGCAACTTAACGTTTGACAAGAAAATACCTATAATGTATGATATATCTGTTATATTATTAGAGCTTTGATGGGGACATGCAAAACCACAAAGAGCGTTTAGAGAGGGAAGGCTAGAGGCTGTAAGCCATCCTACGTGTCAAGGGATTGAACCGCCCCGGAGCATGATTGCTGAAGTAGTAGTAAGCTATCACGTTGATTACGTTATAATCTGATAGTGTGAAGCTATTTTTTGAGTGACAGGCAGTAGATGTCTGTAATCAAGGTGGAACCGTGTGAGTATAAGCTCTCATCCTTGAATGCATAATGCATTTGGGTGAGAGCTTTTTTGTACCTGATTTATTATAAAAGGAGTGAGCTATATGATACAAATTAAACTAAAAGACGGAAGCGAAAAATCCTATAAAAAAGGATCAACAATTTTAGAAATTGCCAAGGATATCAGCGAAGGCCTTGCGAGAGTTGCTCTGGCCGGAGAAGTAAATGCCTATTGGCATACGACATCGCACATAATGGCTCAGGCCGTGATTAAGCTTTTCCCTGGGGTTAAGCTGGCTATAGGTCCGGCTATTGATACAGGTTTCTATTATGATTTTGATTTGGACAAAAACTTTACACCTGATGATATGACTGCAATTGAGAAAGAAATGCAGAGAATTATCAAGGAAAACATTGCTATTGAGAGGTTTTCTCTACCCCGAGACCAAGCTCTTGAACTTATGAAGGATGAGCCTTATAAGGTGGAGCTTATTAAAGACTTACCCGTGGATGCTGAGATTTCGTTCTATAAGCAAGGAGATTTTACAGACCTCTGTGCAGGACCTCACCTGATGTCAACCGGTAAGGTCAAGGCCGTAAAGCTGATGCAATTGGCAGGAGCCTACTGGAGAGGTGACGAGAAAAACAAAATGCTCCAGAGAATATACGGTACTGCATTTCCTAAGGCAAGCCAGTTGGATGAATATTTAAAAATGCTGGAAGAAGCAGAAAAACGTGATCACAGGCGTCTTGGAAGAGAACTGGAATTGTTTTCATTTGACGAAGAAGTCGGGCCGGGTCTGGTTTTGTGGCATCCAAAAGGAGCCCGAGTCAGAATGCATATAGAGGATTTCTGGAGAAAACAGCATCTTCGTAACGGATATGATTTAGTTAATACACCTCATATAGGCAGAGGGCAGTTGTGGGAAACATCAGGTCATCTGGGCTTCTATAAGGAAAGCATGTATTCGGCTATGGATGTAGACGGACAGGATTTCTATGCAAAGCCCATGAATTGTCCATTCCATATTGCCATCTATAAAAGCAAGCTGCATTCCTACCGTGACCTGCCGTACAGATGGGCTGAACTTGGAACTGTTTATCGCTATGAAAAAAGCGGAGCGCTCCATGGACTTTTACGAGTCAGAGGATTTACTCAGGATGATGCGCACCTTTTCTGTGCTCCGGAGCAAATGCCTGATGAGATTCGCAAAGTATTAAGGTTCTGCCTTTCCATGCTCAATGATTTTGGCTTTAAAGACTACAAAATATATGTTTCAACGAAGCCAAAAGATAAATATGTTGGTGATGACAGTATGTGGGCTGCGGCTACCAAGGCTTTAAAAGAAGCTGTTACAGCTGAAGGCCTGGATTGTGACGTAGACGAAGGGGGCGGAGCCTTCTATGGACCTAAAATTGACATAAAGATCAAGGATGCTCTTAAGCGTGAGTGGCAGTGTTCCACAATACAATTTGACTTTAATGAACCTGAACGTTTTGATATGACATATATCGCATCAGACGGCAGTAAACAGCGTCCATATATGATTCACAGAGCGCTACTCGGGTCAATTGAAAGGTTCTTTGGAGTTTTAATTGAGCATTATGCCGGAGCTTTTCCTGCATGGCTCGCACCGGTTCAGGCCAAGATTATCCCGATATTGGATAAGCATCATGATTTTGCTCAAAAGGTCGCAGATAAGCTTAGAGAGCAGGATATCGACGTTGAGATTGATACTCGTAATGAAAAAATAGGATATAAGATTCGTGAGGCTCAGCTTGAAAAGATTCCGTACATGCTTGTTATAGGTGATAAGGAGTTTGAAAGCGAATCGGTTGCGGTAAGATCCAGAAAAGATGGAGACTTAGGAACAATGACCGTTGATGCTTTTGTAGAAAAAATAGTTGAGGAAATAAGGACACGGGCATAATCTCAGACTTACAACTTTATTAGTATGATATAATAAGGACCCCACCCATTGTTGCAATCAGAGATTGCGAACGGGTACCCGGGAACCTTGTTATATCATAATTGTTGCTTTCGCAACAATAATGATATAATAAACTCCTGATAATTGATCGGGGGTTTATTTTTTATGGCCGGAAAAAATTATGGCTCAAAAAGCTATGGAAAAGATAGTAACAAAGAGAGTTTGGATAAGCTTAGGGAACAGCTAAAGGCAAAAACCCCTGAAAAGATTTATCTCTTTCAAGGTGATGAACCGTTTTTACTTGATTACTATGTTGGAGAACTAAAAAAGCTGATTTTGAATGGCGATAATGAAAGTCTCAATTTATCAATTTTTGAGAACAGTACTAATGTTGACGATATAATTGATGCTTGTGACACCTATCCGGTATTTGGCGAGCGAAAGCTGGTAATAGTTAAGAATTCCGGGCTGTTTTACGGTAAGTCGAAGAAAAGTACCAATTCCTCAAATGATGATGATGAGTCAGTTGATGACGAAACAAAATCTGAAAAAGGGGCTCCATTGAGAAATAAATCTCAGGAAGCTTTGATGGAATATATTTCTGATATTCCGGAAACAACATGTCTTGTTTTCATAGAAAACCAAACGGATAAAAGACTTAAAATATATAAACAAGTGGTTGCACATGGTCTTTCTTTAGAATTTAACAGGAGCAAACCGGCAGAGCTTGTACCCTGGGTGATTAAAGGTATGAAATCATTGAAAAAGACGATTTCCTTTGAGGCAGCCCAGTATCTTGTAGCCATAAGTGAGCCGGATATGTACACATTGAGAAACGAGATATTTAAGTTAGCTTCTTATTCCGGTGAAAGAAAAGAAATTACTCAGGAAGATGTAAAACTAATGGCTATACCCACAATAAAGAGCGTAATATTTGATTTATTGGATGCTGTTGCTAAAAAAGAAACCCCTGAAGCATTAAATATTCTTAACGAGATAATAGAATTAAAGGAACCTGAACAAAAAATATTGGCCATGCTATCAAAACAAACAGGTGAAATATTAAAGCTTAAGCTATTAATGGAAGATCGTGCTTCTCAGGCCCAAATAAATCAGTATTTTCACGGTAAACACCCATATGCATTAAAAATAATGGGCCAGCAAGCCTCCAGAATGGATGTTAAGTACTTGAAAAATATAATAAAACAATGTATGGAGGCAGAGACGGATTATAAAAAGGGCCTGATAGAGCCCAAATTAGCATTGGAAGTATTACTAGAAAAAATAAGTATTTAACAAAGGCTTAACATTTCTTTGAAATATCACAGAGAATATATTTAGCAAGCCGAGTGATGAGAGGACTTAGAGGTATATTACCGAAAGGCTCGGATGATTTGTTTTAAAGAGTATATTAAAAGGTAAGAATTAGATAGGACTCATAAAGTAGGATTTTAAAAGATCCGGTCTTGTGGGGAATAGGTTTATATTAATACTTATGTGTACATCACTTTATTGCAATTATTTATGCGAGAGGATATAATTTATCGTAGTAGTCTAATTTATGTAAAGTTTCCAGTGTTTTAAACGATTATTAAAGATAGGAGTTACTGTGTGTCCGGGAGTATGACGATAGGTGATATTTTTAGTTACATTATGAATTTTTTAGGCCTGAGTGGCCCCTTGGATATTATCAGATTAATAATTGAAATATCTTTTATTTCATATGCCGTTTACAAAGGTATTCAGCTTGTCCGGGAAACCCGTGCAATTCAGTTGGTTAAGGGACTATTATTTATTTTGATATTCTCTAAATTTTCAGAGATTTTAGGACTAAAGACTATTGCTTTCTTATTGAAGGGCGCAATACAGCTCTTTGGATTCAGCTTGATAGTATTATTCCAGCCGGAGCTCAGAAGAGCGCTTGAGAAGCTTGGGAGTAGCGGATTTCAAGATATAATGCTGCGGAAGGACGACGAGGATAGAGTCAAGACTATATCAGCCATTGATTCTATTGTTAAAGCATGTGCAGCTTTATCAGAAAATTATATTGGTGCTTTGATAATAATTGAAAGAGTAACTAAAATAGGAGATATAGTTAATACAGGAACACAAATGGATGCAATGTTATCAAGTGAGCTTCTGGTTAATATTTTTACACCAAAAACACCGCTACATGATGGAGCTGTTATTATTCGTAACAATACAATTAAAGCTGCCGCATGTTATTTGCCTCTTACCCAGAATGCCGGGTTGAGCAGAGAATTAGGCACCCGTCACCGGGCTGCTTTGGGTATAACTGAGGTATCGGATGCCATAGCTGTTGTAGTGTCTGAAGAGTCAGGGAAGATTTCATATGCCCATAGCGGAGGCCTTACCAGAAATTTAACCTCCGATATACTTAGAAAGGCATTAACTAAATTCTTGCTTGAAAGTGATACCGACAGGAAGCTTTTTATGTTCAGAAAGGTGAAACAGGATGAACAAGCTGATAAATAGTTTATTTGAGAAGGATTTGGTTGTGAAAATCGTATCAATCCTTACTGCTATATTAATCTGGTTTGTAGTGCTGGACTCGGATAATCCTTTCGAAGTCAGAACCCTGGCTGTACCTTTGACCAGTAATGTTGATGTGCTTAATAACAATAATTTGCAGATTGTTGGAACTCCGCTTCCTGCCAGCGTTGATATTAAAATAAAAGGTCGTGAACAAAAGATATCAGGTGTGACTGCCAATGATTTTAAGGTTACAGTAGATTTGTCGGAGGTTAATTCATCAGGACATAAGAAGATTAGTATTAATCCTCCTGAATACCTGGGAGATCAAGATATTATAGTGCTGGGAATCAACCCGACATCAGTAGACCTTAATTTTGAAAGAGTTGTCGGTAAGCAGTATCCCGTTGAAGTTGAATTTATCGGTTCGCTTCCCGCAGGGTATGAACTTATTAATCTAAAAGTTGAGCCGAACAATGTTATTCTAGAAGAGAAAGAAAGTAGCATATCAAAGGTAAAGAAGGTTGTTGCTTATGTTAATCTAGACGAAGCAGATGATAAAAAAGAAATCGTTATGCGCGGAACAGTGCTTGATATGGCAGGACAAAATTTGAGGCAATTTGAAGGAAAGGTTCCGATTATTGTTTCGTTTAATCTTGCAAAAAATGTGCCTATAACAGCTACTACCAAAGGGAATCCACTTAATGACTATTATTTAAAAGAATTGAAATATTCTTTGTCAAGTGTACGTGTAATGGGTAGTAAAAGTGTGCTTGAAGATATTAAGAGCGTTAAAACGGAAGCAATTGATATTACTGACAAATCAGAAACTTTTATTTCTCCGCTGATTACAAATCTTCCAAAGGGTGCTATTCTTCTTGAAGAAGATGCAGAGCGCCTAACAGCTGAGGTTATAATAGAAAAGTATATTACTCGCAGCATAAATTTGTCTGGCGGTAATGTATCGATTTACCACGGTGATACCGCAGGTATGACTTATAGAGTTACTAATGATACAATTCCAATCAGCATAAAGGGTAAAAGTGCAGATGTGAATGCCGTTAAATCAGGTGATATAAAACTATCTATATATGTAAATGATTTATTGCCCGGTGAACATGAGGTTCCGCTTACAGTAAAGGCTCCTAATAATGTTGTTCTTATAGGCGAGTACAGTGTCAATATTATTATCTCTACTACACCAACCGAGGATAATAACGACATAGGGGAATGACCTGTAATAATCTAAGAATATAATGAGGAAAATTATATGAAATATGTATTTAAGAATGCTATGGTGCTGACCATGGATAATAATACGGAAATATTAAAATCATGTGATGTGCTTGTAGAGGATGATATAATTAGCGCTCTTGGTAGCCTTGATAATGAACTGACACAAAATGTAAGGATAATTGACGCATCGGGAAAACTTCTGATGCCCGGATTAATTAACGGACACTGTCATATACCAATGACGCTTCTTCGAAATTATGCCGACGATATGAATTTACAGACATGGCTTTTTGAAAATATTTTTCCTGTGGAGGAAAGACTACAGGGAGAGGATATTTACTACGGCACTCTTCTGGGAATTATGGAACTAGTTGCATCAGGCACAACGTGCTTTGTTGATATGTATGATCATATGAATGACCTAGCACAAGCTGTCGAGGAATCAGGTATTCGTGCTCAGTTATCCCGAGGTATGATAAATACCGGGGATGGTACCGATTTTTCTGATGATGTTCGCTTAAAAGAAACTATTGATTTTTATAAAAGATGGAATGGCGCTGCAAATGGCAGGATAACGGGCGCTTTTGCACCACATTCTATTTATACATGTTCCCCTGCCTATATTAAAGCCATAGGCGAAGCGGCGCAAAAGTATGGTGCGCCTATACATGTACATTTGGATGAAACTTTGTTAGAGCATGAAGACTGCCTGAAAAAATACGGTAAAACACCAACCAAACATTTATATGATCTTGGAATCTTTAATCAAAAAACAATAGCTGCTCACTGTGTGTGGATCACAAGTGAAGATATGAAGATTCTGGCTGATAATAGTGTTACTATGACACATAATCCTTCTAGTAATCTTAAACTTGCCAGCGGTATAGCGCCAGTCCCGGATGTGTTAAATATGGGAGTCAATGTGGCCTTAGGAACCGACGGTGCGTCTAGCAACAATAACCTTAATATGTTTGAAGAAATAAATTTGGCTTCTTTTATACATAAGGGAGTAAACCATAATCCATTGCTCATAAACGCGACAGAATCGTTAAAAA
>CAYUZC010000099.1:5080-7254 GCA_964449525.1 uncultured Ruminiclostridium sp. | reverse complement strand
ATCTACTTCTTTTTCATTAGCTATGCGCATGCTCATTAAAAGCTGACTTCTATGCTCAACGGTAAATAGGTTTATATTTAATTCCGAATCTGCCACAGAACTGTACAAGATAACTTTGTTTTTACCTAATGTCACCTTATTCTTTAGCGCAACAATCGATTCTTTATAGGATGCAGCAACATCAAACAATTCATCTCTTATTTCTCCAACTCCGATTGTTATTGAAAATTCCATATGCTTGGCCACTATTTCTCTTAACCACTCCAATTTATTCTCGAGATTACAAAGGAATTTTTCTCTGTCTTCGCTTTCATATGCACCAATGATGAAGCATACCCTGTCTTCGTTATCGTAGCACCGGTCGAAATTGAACTGTTCGGACAGGATTTCATCAGCGATATTTGAAACAGCAAATTTCCATAATTGCTTATCCTCATCACTCCAACTAAAATGCTCATCTGTGTCCAACTCTATGGTAACTGAAAGATAATAATCTGAAGAGCTGTTGACTTTTAGATATTCCATCTTTTTTAGAGTTCCGTCGTCGCTTATAATATTTCCCTGTAGCAGCTCATTAAGAAACTTATCCTTCAACAAGGGGATGCTATCTCTCACTTGCTGTTTGAGCCTATCCATCTCCATCTTAATCTTGACTTCCTTGTCGATGATATTTTTAAGCTCCAGCAATGTCTTTTTCAGTTCATCTTCATCTACCGGCTTCAGTAAATAATTATGTACCCCCAGCTGAACTGCCTGCTTTGCATAGTTGAATTCACTATGCCCGGTCAATATAATTATTTTACTGTCATTCTTTGTCTGCCTGATATTCTGAACAAACTCCAGACCGTCCATGATAGGCATATTGATATCTACAATTATGATTTCAGGTTTTAAAACTTCCACTTTTTTAAGAGCATCTCTACCGTTCTTTGCTTCACCACAAATCTCGAATCCAAGTTCTGCCCAAGGGAGGGATATTTTGATTGCCTCTCTGAAATAGAATTCATCGTCCACTATCATGATTTTTAGCATGCTCTTCCCCCTTATACCGAAACCTTAGGTAATCTTACAATGACCTTGGTGTATTCTGCGACTTTGCTCTTTATAATTATCCCATACTTATCTCCATAAAGAAGCTTTAATCTTGCATCAACATTGTGCAACCCAAACTCTGAACCCTTCGAATCTTTAGGAGGTGGGTTAAGAACGCTTCTAATCTGATCCTCCGTCATTCCCACGCCGTCATCAAACACCTCTATTATAATGGAATCTTGCTCATAATAGCCTTTTATAATAAGATTCCCTTTTTCTTCTTTTTCCTTCAAACCATGATAAATTGCATTTTCAATCAATGGTTGCAATGTCAGCTTGGGTATTTGATATTTTAATATCTTATCATCAAAGTCAATTTGATAATCCAGATATTCTACATATCTAAGCTTCTGGATTGACAGATAATTACTAATAAGATACATTTCTTCTTCGATTGAAATTATATCCTTACCTTTACTCAGCGAAATTCTATAGAACCCGGCCAGATTTTTTGCTGTAAGCATTGCTTTATCCTTCATATCCAGTTTAATAAAAGAAATGATTGTTTCAATAGTATTGTATAAGAAATGGGGCTTAATTTGCGATTGTAGAAGCTTAAATTCATTTTCCCGTTTCGATTTTTGTTGAATATATATTTGATCCAATAAGTTGTTAATCCTATCCATCAAACTATTAAACCCATCTCCGAGCATCCCGATTTCTCCTTTTGCTTTGAGATTGGCTCTTAGTTTCATATCACCAGACTTAATATCCTTCATGACATTAACGAGCTTCAGTATAGGTTTTGATATGGTATAGGATAATAAATACGAAGCAATAAATGCGAATATCAGGCATATGGTACCAAAAACCATGATAAGCTTGGTCATTTCTTTATTCTCATATGTAATCTCATCCAGGGGGATGATGCTAATGATCTTCCAATCAAATTTCTTAAAATCCTGCACAGTGATTAGCACACTCTTCTGCCCAACATCTCTTATTATACTATTAGTAGTGGAAAGCTCTTCCAGCTTGTATTGGCCTAAATACTTATTCTCATCAAATTTTTTATATAATTCATTTTTATCTCTGGTCGATATAATATTTTTTTCATTATCTACAATGTAAAATTTATCTTC
>CAYUZC010000099.1:0-4980 GCA_964449525.1 uncultured Ruminiclostridium sp. | reverse complement strand
ATAGCCGCATAAAAAACGAATATCCTTGTCTTTATGGACATATCCTTAAATGGCGAGAATAAAAAACGCATGCTCTGTTTTTTCTCCTCCTTGGCCGACCAGTGTTAAAACTCAGTCTTACGCTTTTTAAATTATACCATATTTTAAGAGGAGTATAAAAAACAGAATGATAATAAGATATGTGTTTTTATAGATTAATGCTTTTCAAATAAAACACCCTATAGTGCAGATATTGAATATTTTACACTATAGGGTAAATTTATATAGCTCCAAAAATTTCTTTCTCTATCCTAATTTTTGCAAGGAAATCCTTTGGCCATTTCCATCGACGGTATATTCCTTATCATACACATTTATCTTTAAGTTCGGACCGCTCAATATCTTGTATTCAGCTTTTTCCTTGTCCACCTTTACCAAAAGCAGAGAACCTTGATATTGTAGCTTAAAGCTAAAGGAATTCCATTTTTCAGGTATGGAAGGCTTGAATATTAATACGTCTCCATCTGTTCTCAAGCCACCGAAGCCATATACCATATTGAGCCATGCTCCTGACATTGAAGTAACATGAAGTCCCTGATCGGTATTCTTGTTATAGTTGTCAAGGTCAAGTCTCGCCATATAATTAAAGAACTCATAGGCCGCTTCACTTTTACCCAGCTCTGCCGCAAGAATTGAGTGAATGGACGGAGAAAGTGATGACTCATGGATACATCTTTCTTCATAATACTCGTAATTGATTTTTTTCTGCTCCAAAGGATAATCGGTGCTGAAAAAGAATGGTAGTAATAATACATCCGGCTGTTTTATCATGTTATACCTGAATATTCTTACATAAGCCCAATGCTTGTATATAGGAATTTGAGATTCAGGTATGTTTTTTACGTCAACCTCGGGTAAATCAAAATATCCATCGTGTTGTTCAATAAGTCCGGTTTCTTTATCCATGGGAATACGTATCATTAGAGCCTTTTTGCGCCAGTCTTCGATTTCACCGTTTCTTAGTGCGACCTTTTCAGACACCTTTTTAAGCATATCCGGAGCTTCCGCAACCATTTTCTCTATAACTTCAAGAGTGAACTCAAAAGTCTTCTTTACCATAACATTGGTGTATGCGTTATTATTAACATTCATATGATATTCATCCGGCCCCATTACACCATAAAGCCCAAATTCACCGTTTAACGGACTGAACTCACCGCGTTTAGCATAATAGCGACAAATCTGCATAAGAAGCTCTATACCTTCATTGAAAAGGAACTCGCTATCCTTGCACAATTTGTTGTAGAGCCACACCGCATAGGAAATAGCTACGCTGACATGAATTTCAAAGTCACCATGCTGCCATGTGGCGCAGCTCTCAGTCCCATCCAAGGTACACATCGGGTAACGTGCCCCCTCACAGTCAAGCTGTTGCGCGCGCTCACAGGCCTGGGGAAGGTATTTGTACCTGTATAGCAGTAAATTCTTTGCCGCCTTAGGATTGTTGAAGATATAAAAAGGCATACAATAGGATTCCGTATCCCAGAAAACCTCTCCATGATAAACCTCAGCGGTAAGCCCTTTGCAAGGGATATTGAGGTTGGCATCAAATCCGTGGTAGGTAGAATACAATGAGAAGATAGATAACCTTACCCCCTGCTGGTTTTCATCATCACCATCAATTGAGATATCAATATCCTCCCATGCCCTTTCCCAATAGTTTTCATGCGTTATTAAAGCATTCTCAAAGGATATGTGTTGGTACTCTTTGGATAGATTGCTGCCCTTTGACCAGACTAAATCAGTATCCCCAGATTTCTCCCAATAATTAACCACTGATTTTTCTATGTAAGAGCTCTCTCCTTTTTTAAGTTCCAATGAGAAATCAAGAAGAACCAGTTTTTCCTGCTCAATATATGAAGCATCCAATTCCCTGTTTGAATTAAGCCTGAAGTTTGAGAATAGAAGATGCCCACTTTTGATGGTTTTCCCTATAGCCGACACACCGCATTCGGTTTCTTCTGCTTTGTCTAGTGTCCAGAAGTTTTTACCTCTTGCCTTGAATTCACTGTCGGAAGACTCCACCTGATTCCATCCTTCAGCGATTTCGTGAAGAATGGAATAATCCAGACCAGACTGTACATGAATGGTTCCACTGAAATTCAAAGGTTCAAAAGAAATTTTTTGGAATCCCATATTGGATTTATCCATGCTGAGGAAACGCAAGAATGTAACCTTTACCTCTTTGCCCGATTTGGTATTCCATATAAACTCCCTGGTTAATACACCCTTTTTCAAATCAAGAACTCTCTTGAAATTACTATAGGTGCATTTTGCGAGATCCAACTGCTCGCCATCCAGAGTAATACGTGTATAGAGCCAATCCACCGAATTTACGCCAAAGCATACACGGGTGATAATCCCCTTAAAAAGCTGCCAATGCTGGGCTTCCATTTCTTCATACAAATTGTTGAAATAGCTCCCCAGAAGCCGGCTTCCGCTATAACCCTCTTCAAAATAGCCCCTGACCCCCATAAATTCGTTGGCAAGACTGAACATCGATTCCGAAATTCTGCTGCGTTTTTTCTCAAAGCCCTCTTCAATAATCTTCCACGGATCAACCTTCAGATACCTATCTGCAACTTTTGATGCCATAAAATTATTCCTCCCTTTTTAAATGTTTTTCCTTCATTCTTAAATAAACATCCGACAATGTGCCATCAAATGGCCCCACCTTTTCCATTTTTATCGAAACCAGTGCCGCTGCAAATTTAATTGATTCGAAAACACTGTAATCCATCCTATGGGATAGGTATGCAGCGAAGGTAGTGTCACCCCGGCCTGTCCTTCCAACTACACTTTGATTGGAAAACTTTTCGTAGTAAGTTTTACCGTTTACCCTTGCTAAAACACCTTCTGCCTGAGTTATGACTGTTTCAGGGCAACCCCATTCTTCAAAGATAATGGCTGCCTCCTCCAAATTATTGGTTCCGGTAAGTACCTCTGCTTCTACGATATCCAGCTTAATTTTACTCATCAGCTTTGCTACTTCTGTTTTTGCCGGGTCATCTTTAAAAGAAACCTCTCGGGTAATTGGGTCCACCTGTCTAACAAAGCTTTGCATATCAATCGAAAGATTATAGCCTTTTGCTTTCAATCCTCTGATTAAATCCATATCGAATTCGGTGTTTGATATCCCGGCCAGATGCATAAATTTTGTATCCAATTCCGGAACTTCGTCGATTTTTATAATCCCGGCACTTTTATTAAGAATAAGTTTTCTCTCATCCACGTTTTCACTTGGATGTATGACTACCGAATAAGTTGTCTCCTCCGATGGAATTGTGTAAATATCGATTCCCAAATCCTCCATCGGTTTTAAGATATCTTTATCCTTTTCTGACATTTTCGTGACAACGGCCACCTTTTTCCCAACCCGGGCTGCCACCATAGCACCGCACAGCACAGCACTTCCCGGCGCAATTTTTGTTTCTCCTCCAAATGGAGTTATTTCGTCAAAGCACATGTGTCCTACAAAGGTAATGTCATAAGAACGCATTTTTATGGCCTCCTATACTAATATTTTCATTATAAACTTGCTTATTAAAGACAAATATTACTATTGTTTATGATATAATTATAATGCTACTAAATAAGTATAATCTTTAACTATTTTGCTTATTTTTAATACAATATTGCTATTTTCGGAAAAATAAGCCCAAATAATACACATAAAATATCGAATGGAGATGAACCTGCAGTGAGTGATAAAAAAATTCTTAAGGAAAATGTCAATCATGGTAGCGCTACTTTTCCTCTATGCGTATACAATAATGACCTCGGATATAAGGAGCATTTGATTGATTACCATTGGCATGATGAGATCGAATTTTTGTATCTCAGCAAAGGCAAGGCCGTTTTTCATATCGATTCAACACCTGTGGAATTGCATGAGAATGAGGCTATTATTATAAACCGTGAGGAAATACATTCCGGGTATTCTCTTGACAATTCCTATTGTGTATACTATTCTGTTGTCTTTTCACCGGAGCTATTATATAACTCTTTTCAGGATATATGTTATAACCGTTATTTCAGACCTTTATTCAGTGGGGAACAAAAGTTACCTCAGAAAATCACAGTTAACCAAGATTGGGGAAAAAAGGCTTTAAGCCAAATTGATAATATCATCGATTCCTTTAATAAAAAATTTCAAGGATATGAAATTGATATAAAAGCCTCAATTTTAAAAATATTTTCGTTAATTATCGCAAATAATGCTATGGTCTTCCCACAAGAGGCTCGAAGTGTCGTTAAGCAGTTTCAAACAGAAAGGTTAAAAAGAGCTCTAAGCTTTATAAAAGAAAACTACACCGAAGCAATTAGTGTCGACCGTCTTGCTAAAGAGGTCAATTTGACGCGCTACCATTTTTGCAGGGTCTTTAAATCCCTTACCGGGCAGACTCCTGTTGAATATATTAATTATTTCCGCATAAATCAGGCATTACGATTGTTGGATGATGAAAACCGCAAAATCATGGATGTAGCCCTAGATGTTGGGTTTAATAACTTGAGTTATTTTGTCAAAAAATTCAAGGAATATAAGAACTGTACCCCTTCCGAGTACCGGAAAAGAAGGGCAGTTTCGGAGGATAAAGAAAGACACCCTTTCAGAGTGCCTGACTGATTTGGTTTATTGCATTTGATTTAATGTATCTATCATCTTATCTATATCCATTCCATGAACCTGAGCTGCTTCCTCAAGAGTTTCCATCTGAGCCGATGGACATCCTACACAGCCCATGCCAAATCCCATAAGTATTTGTGCAGCTTTTGGGTTTGATCTTATAACCTCACCGATTGTCATTTCCTTTGTTATCTTCATAATTAGCCTCCTAGTATATTTACAATTAATTTAACCTTTTTGTAGTTAATTATAGCCTATATTAAGCATATAAGTAAAACTGTGATTTTCGTCACATAATCATAAATCTTTTAAAT
>CAYUZC010000098.1:0-7277 GCA_964449525.1 uncultured Ruminiclostridium sp. | reverse complement strand
TTTCGATGAGCCTTTAGCATTATTACTAAGAGTGGAATCAAATACGCAGCAAACAACCCCAAAACAACAAATAGCATGGTGTTGGACTCCGGCGCCAAACCAATAAATATTAGCATTGGCGCTCCCAGAAGAATTGCAAAGCTACTTCCTGTCAGTAGATTGTTTGCAGCAGGAGTTTTAAATCCGGGGTCTATTTCCCTTAGCAATACTACTCCTGAGCTTATTGTCCCGGTCATCATCCCGTACATAGAGACCATGCCTTCATACGCGTAGCCGGGATATATTCTTTTGCACATCCATTTGAGATAATAAAATGTTACTATACCACCAAAAACCGCCATTAGAATGAAAGGGATCCATAACCCTTTCAATTCTTTAAACTCGATGGAGGCTATTCCGGCGATAGTCATAAAATCAAATGATAATCCCGAAATTCTGGATAGCAGGTAATTGTTAGGATATTGCCGTGTCATCACATTTGCTTTTGTCAAGGCGTCAAAGCCAAGCCGACAACCTATGGCCAATAGTGAACCTATTATAAAATTAAATCCCCAAATTAACGGAGATAAAGTCCTCGACAGACCCGGAGCCGTTGTAGCGAGGACGCTTGTTATCCCAAGAGTGAGCAAATATGTAGCAAGATATATTAAGAGAACCAACGCAAACTGAACTGAAAGCCTATCAACTGATTGTGATATGGGAATTTCATTTTTATTTTGAAAATCCTCTATCGTAACTGAACCGGATATATAGTCTGGATCTTCTACTCGAGCCTTCTTACCCCTGCTTACTATATTAATATAAATTACTCCGACCACACATGCACATATAAAGCCCGCTGCTGAAATTGACAGTCCGAATGACTGTCCTCCGACAAAACCTATCTGTTCATACGATGAGCCCACATTATTGGCTTGACCGGGCCCCTGACCATATCCCATTGGAAGAAGAATCCCTGCGGCCTTAAAAAAATCTGGCATTATTGTAAATGCAAGTCCAATAGATATTAAAAGACCCACAATCCCCTGAACCAAATAGGTACTTACAATTAATGCACCACTCTTAAGCCCCGCCAAATCACCTTTCTCTTTATCGCTATATTTTGCGGGTATTCGAAGCGATAGCGCAATAAACCCTATCCCTATAGTATGGTAAGTAACCTTTTCAAGAAATTCCCCGTCCATGGGTATTAAATTTATTTCTCTTAAGAATAACGCAAGAAAACCGCCTAATACCGCAGTAGGAATCATAGCCTTTCTTATGAACTTAATTTTTCGACATAGAATATTAGCAAATACTAAAAGCCCGGCCAGAATACCAAATTGAATAATGAAATTCCATAAACCGGTGTTAGCTGCTGAAAAATCCAAAATAATCACTCCTCATAATTTATTAAGCTTTTATGTATTTAAACAATTCTCGGTATTTCAGAGCGCTTCTTGGGTGATTTGACTTTATCTCATATGCTTGCCTGTCTGTAGTAGCAAATGCAATGACCCTTTGCCCAATAATTCCTAAATCAGATAAATCACTAAAGTTAAAGGTAAATTTATCATTATCTCCACAGTCAAAAACCATACGATTATTATAAAAGAGCAATGTACCTGTTCCTATCAGCTTATTTTTACCGCGGTTAGCTTTCCACAAGGTTTGATCTTCATCGGAGTATATAATTTCATCCGGCGACATACTTTTTATTCTTTCTATATCATCCTTGAGCCATGTATCTTGAAATCTGCTCCAATCAAGGATTGTTTGAAACGGAGATGTTTTGTCATTGTTAGATGATAAATAGCCATATGAATCATACTTTAAATCTAAACCACAATTACATACAACCCTATCCCCTTCGCTCTTCAGTGTTTCTATTTTATTGCATTGTGGACACAAATAAAGGGCCGTTTCAAGATTTTCTGCAAGATTCTTGCCTTTATATGCAATTTGATCTTTTTCTTGTTCCTCATAAGCATTTACATATAAATCATTCTTTATTGCTAAATATACTTCCTCTGAGGTCATAGACTTTAGTTCTTCCGGGCTGTATTCCTTTACCATTCGTCCCTTCATCTCGCCCTTTCGCAGGGTTTTAGACCAGCGTGGGCTTGTAAAATAGCCTCCATCCAAACGAAAGGTAATTAGAGAAACCCCACTTTTTTTAATTAGCTTACCTGTCGCGGGATGAACTTCACCGGTCTCTCCACTAAATGAGCGGTTACCTTCGGCAAACATACAGACATTAGCCCCTAATTTTAATCTTTTCAATATATTCATTACAGTCTGAATTTCTGTTTTGCCCTTTACTCTGGGAATAGGGGCAACAATAAAATTAATGAGTTTACTGATAAACCCCCATCTGAAGATATGCTCACTTGCCACATAGTACATTTGGTCGGGAAAAGCCATGCCAACAAATAAAGGATCATAATCTGTATTATGGTTCGCAAGTACAATATACGGGTGATTGGCCGGCTTTACTTTTTCATATGAATAGTTAAATTTTCTTTTTAGAAAAGGATTTATTATTATTTTAAGTATTTTATATATAAACCGATGCCAGTGTAATTTCTTCATTATTCTCCTCACTTCAAATTTAATAAAATAAATTTTTATGATAGATAACGTTCTTATTATCTCATATTTTATTAAACGCTTGTATAGTTTTAAGTAATTTTATTGAATTTTATGTATAGCTAACAGGGATTCACTCTTAATTAAGGAGTTAAACCTCTTTAATATCCTTTGGTAAGGCTATAAAAACAAAGAATCCTGCAATAAATAAAGGAATAATAGCAAAAATGCTATATTTTGCATTCCCAGTAAGCGTAGTTGTTAACGCCATTAGGCCGGGACCGATAATAGCTGCAAATTTACCAAAAATATTATAAAAACCAAAAAATTCATTGGAATTTTGTTTCGGTATTATTTTTGCGTAATATGATCGGCTTAAAGCTTGAATACCACCCTGAGCTGATCCAATCAAAGCACCCAGAACAAAAATATGCCATACTGAGCTAATAAAAAACGCTGCGATACAGGCAATTATATATGTAAATATCCCAACAATAATCATCGTCCTGGTAGAATATTTTTTAGCCAGATTTCCGTAAATTATAGCACATGGGAAGGCTATTATCTGGATAACCAGCAATATAGCAAGTAACGTAAATGTATCAATTGAATCTGTACCTAACACTGATGTTGCATAGGGAACAACCATTTTAATTATTGTGTCAACACCATCAATATATAAAAAGTAAGCAATCAAGAAAATTGCCACTATTTTATGTTGTTTAATATTTGCGAATGTGTTACCAAGCCTTTTAAAGCTGTTTTTGACCGGATTTGGTTCAGACTCAATAAAGTGCTTCTGCTTGACGTTTCTAATTATCGGTACAGTAAGTAGACTCCACCATGCAGCAGTAATGATAAATCCTATTTGATACCCGATTGCCTTATCCATACCAAGTGCCAGAACCATCAAAAGGCTTATTGCAAAAGGAATTACGCTTGTAATATATCCAAAAGCAAATCCTCTTGTCGAGACCTTATCCATTCTTTCATCGGAGGTAACATCAACCAAAAATGAGTCATAGAAAATATTTGCGCCGGAAAAACCGATTGCTGACAATACATAAAATATTGCTATAAGCAGCCTCATCCCACTACCGGGAGGCACTAAAGCAAGTGAAGTCGTGAAAACAACACCTATTATAAAGAAAAATATGAAAAATCTCTTTTTCTTATCCTTGTAATCAGCAATTGTACCAAGAATAGGGCTAAGAATTGCTACTAGAATACTGGCTATGGTATTAAAATACCCCAAATCCATACTGCTTCCATTACTTTTAAACATACCAAATATAATAGGAAATAATGCAGTTGTAATAGCAATTGAATAGGCTGAATTAGCGCAGTCATATAATATCCAGGATTTCTCTTCCGATGTCAGCTTCATAACACACCCTCCTGATTTTTAATCTATTATAATATTATCATTAAAATTGTTTTTCTTTTTGTATCTTATTAAAATGCTTCTGTCCGCCTGAAAGGTTATATACTCTTTTAAATCCCTTGCCCAGCAAAATATTCTGTGTTGCGTTTCCGGTGGTTCCCTTATTGCAATAGGTAATTGTAATCTCATCTTTGTCTAGTTCTGCTAATGCATCTCTCAGTTTTGCATGGGGAATATTTTTCGACGTTTCAATATGGTTTTTTTCATATTGTGCGAATGTTCTTGTGTCAATTAAGGTATATTTTCCGGCTGAATGCACTATATTATCAAGTTCTTGTGCTGTCATTAGCTGCCTGCCTTTATTAATTGCATTATCCAGAATCATTCCGGTATACATAACCGGATCTTTTGTCGTCGAATAAGGAGGTGCGTATGCTAAATCCAGATGAAATAAATCCTCCGCCTTTGCTTTAAACGTAATTGCTGTAACAAATACATCAATTCTTTTGTCAACGCCTTCCTGCCCTACGATTTGAACGCCCAGCATCCTGCCCGTTGCTTTGTCTGCTATTCCTTTTATGACCATTTCTTTGCCTTGCATATAATTCGGCTTGTTTGGTTTTATATTATGACACACCGCAATATCGTAGCCCAATTCTATTGCTTCCCGTTCAGAAAGTCCTGTTTGTGCTACAGTCATATCAAAAATTTTAAAAATGCCGGTTCCAAGAATTCCTCTGAATTCAAGATTACCTCCTGTAATACTATCTCCTGCGATTCTGCCACTTTTGTTGGCAGTAGAGCCCAAAGGCCTGTAAACCGGGTTTCCTGTAACCACATGAAATTGCTCTGTACAGTCGCCACAAGCATAAATATCCGGTAAATTGGTCTGCATTTTTGCATTTACACAAATTGCAGCGGAAACCCCGAGCTTTATCCCCACTGAAGCTGCCAATTCTGTATTAGGGCGCACACCCGTTGATACAATCACCATATCGGTCATTACTTCTTTTCCATCTGCCAAAACAACACTAGTTCTGGTAATTTCGGTAACGGAAGTATCAGTAAACAGTTTAACACCTTTTTGTTCGATATAATCTTTTACATAAACCGCCATATCAGAATCTAATCCCGGAGTTACTTGCGGTAGCTTTTCAAGTAGGGTTACTTCAATTCCGAGTCCTTTTAGATTTTCGCACACCTCAAGTCCGATAAAACCGGTACCAATAATCGCAGCAGTTTTTGGGTGGTTCTTATCAATAAAGCCTTTTATACGGTTCATGTCGTTAATATTACGTAGGGTAAAAACGTGCTGATTATCTATACCTTTTATGGGCGGAACGTTTGCCCTCGCCCCAGTAGCAATAACAAGCTTATCATAATAATCCGTAACCATAGATCCATCGATAAGGTTTTTTACATAAACTGCTTTTTCTTCCGGATTTATAGACAGAACCTCATGTAATATATGAATATCTACATTGTATTTGCTCTTAAAAAATGCCGGATCACGCGGGGTCAACTCATCAGCACTTTCAACCTCGCCTCCGATATAATAGGGCATTCCGCAACCTGAATAAGAGATGAAGCTATCTTTTTCATAAATTACTATTTCAGCATCTTCACTATTTCTTCTGGCCTTTGCCGCAGCTGATGTCCCGGCGGCGACAGCCCCAATAATAATAATCCGCATAAATTATTCTCCCGCAGCATTATCAAAGAAATGAATATTCTTATATTTTTGATTTTATTACCTGAGATACTTTTTCAAGATTTTTTAGCTGTTCTATACTTACTTCAGTATTAGAACTTGTTTTTATATTCAGGTATATTGTACTGCCATATATAATACTTTTTCTTACTTTCTGATCTACATTTGATATATCACTGTACGAAATATCAAATGAATTACGTCCTGTATTGCCAAAAACTCTGCTATTTGTAACAGTTAGTTTCCTACTTCTATTTAATAATAATTCTTTTATACACATAGCAATACATAGCACAGCAAATATCATAATCATGTAATCTATGCTTACGGGAAATTGTTCTTTTGGGTTGATAATACTAAATATTGAAAAAATCATAGCTGCAACCGACATCACGATTCCCACTATAAAAGCAATACTTCTGAATTCACCTTCAATCAGTATTTTATCTTCACTTTCATCATAAGATTTTTCTAGCTTCTCTGTATCCATAATAATATTTTCTCCCCTCGTCAAAAAAATTTTACTTTATAATATATACAATTGATTTATAAGATTTTAGCACCTTTCTTTAATTATCCGTCATTTCTACAGGTTCATATTGCGTATCTTGCGTGTAATATACCGCATTCTTTTTCCACACTTTTGAGGCAATTACGACAAAAGAAGCTGATAATAAATATAAAGCTACTAAAACAATCCACACACTCGGAACATATTGGGCAAGTATCACAGAAAACGCATTAACAAAAGCATGTAGTAGTATTGCAAGAGGGTATAACCAGAAAAATTTACCTCCATTTTTCACAGCAAACCACACTAATACAGATAATGAGATATGAATTGATACAGCAGCGATGCGCTCTATTATGGCCATAAGAAAATCCCCAGAAGGAGTTTGTGACATTGTTTCGAATGTTTTATAAATTGTCTGTAGTTGCACTTCATCGGTTACACCGGAAATTAGTTGCTCTGCCATATTGTTATTTATCATTACCGCAATTACTATGTTTGATATCATACTAAAAACCAAAATAATAAATGCCTCAACCCCTCCGTGTCCGGCTCCGTACATAAGAGCATTTCGATCATTGCTTAAATTCTTTTTCAGAACAGTTTTGAAAGCAAAAAATCTGCCTGTTTCTTCGAATAGCCCGGCCATTACTCCCCCATATATACCGTATAGCCAGATATTTTTCTGGATTATTAAACCTATGTTGGATGTCAATATAATTGAATGAAAAAAGCGCTCAATAATGAATGCAAATAAAATAAATATAGCAACGCCCACGAAAAACGGCTTAATATCAGCCTTATACTTTTTCCTTATTACTATAAACAAGATAATCGGAATCAAAATACCGACTAAGGCACTAATGGCCATGAAAATAATTGATAATGAAGGTACAGAATAATCCATAATCTTATCCTCCTTTGAGTTGTTTTAATTCTATGTTATTTAATCATTCTTTTCAAGTTTTATTACATGATATAGTTACCATCGTTTAAGTATCATAAAGAAGTGTTTTGCTTATTACTATCTGAACGAATAGTAATAATACTAATATAATGCTTTTTGAAGATAACAAAACAACGGCCTTGAATTCCGTTGTTTC